>DAISJI010000146.1:1897-6400 GCA_036821585.1 Terriglobales bacterium | reverse complement strand
TCGTATTCGGGCATGGGGACGATGAGGTAGGTGCGGGAGATGCGGTCGTGCCAGCAGAGGGTGTCCTCGTCGAGCAGGGCCCAGATGAGGCCGAGGCCGAGTGGAAAAGTGGAGAGCATCCAGGCGAGGGCGCGGGCGCGGCGGAGTCGGCGTCCGATGGGCTCGGAATCAAACGACGCGAGCGCCAAGTGCGCCATCTGCATGCCGGGCGTGGCGGCGCAATGCACCAGGAACAGGTACTCGTAAATCGCCCAGAACACGGCGGGAAGTGCGGCGACGAGCGCGTATCCGAGATTGCTGTTGGGTGCGGGGACTTCGCGCAGCACGATAGCCATGAAGATGGTGGCGCCGGTGAGGACGATGAGCGCGTCGGCGAGAGCAGCGAATACGCGCTTTTTCACGGGTGCGACACGCAGTAGGAGTTCGACTTCCGGCAGCGACGGCCACACTTCCGGGTCGATCTGAATGTCGGCAAGCGGGGCCTGCGCCGTGGGGACTTCCTCGGAGACATAGAGGATGCGTGGCTTGTCCGCGACCGGGTCGGCGAGCTCGTTGCCGGTGGGCGCCATGTCGAAAAGCGTGAGCAGGCGCGGGAACTCGATGACCTTGGTCGGTGGTCGCTGGTCGCGGGCCGCTGGGGCCGGCGACCATGCTTCGGGCTCGGGAATGTCGTTGGCGGCGCCGAAGAACTCGTTGCGATCGTCTTCCGCTGGAGCAGGCTGCTCCAGCACCTGCCGGCTGGAAGCCAGCGCTACGTCCTGCGAGATTTCCTCGTCGGTGACGGCGGAGGCGACCATGCGGTTGGTGGCGCGTTCAAAGTCGAGCGACAGAGAGGTGTTGTAGCGCGGGCGGCGGCTGCCGCGGCGGGCGCGATAGCTCTCCAGGCACGAAGCGACTTCCTGCTTCCAGAGCGGACTGACTTCTTCCTGCTCGTGCACACGGTCGGATTCGAGCGCCAGGTCCTCGGGAAGGGCGGGAGTATGCTCCGAAAACAAAGGGTCCTTCGATTCGAATGCGGCTGGCGCGCCAACTTCGGGCACGCTTGCTGCCGCATCCTTGCCCAGGATGACAGCCATTAAGAGCTCCGTCTTCACTTGGGTCCGGCGTTCGTCGTGACGATATTCGTCGTCGTATTCATAGGAGAGGGAAGGAGGGGCGGAGGCGCCGACACGCGTGGCGTTGGCCGTGAAGGAGCAAGTACAGCGGTCACCGCACAGGGGACACGCCATAAGAAATTCGGGTCGTCAGAGCCGCGGCTATGCACCGGGCGCGCGCTGCTGTAAATTGCAAAAGTACCTTCACGCGCACCTATGACACTCCGCTCACGAATGTTTAGCACGCTACTGCTGCTGTGTCATGTGTTCGTGCTGCATGGACTAGTAACCAGTCAGGTCACCGGGGAGTCGCCGGTCGTCAGTCGTCAGTCGTCAGGAAGCCCACAACAGCAGGTCCAGCAGCCCAGCAAACCCAAGCCGCACCTGGCTGGGCCGGGGGAAGAGGGCGAGGAAGTCACGATCGAGACGGCGCCCGGCGGCTTCCAGGAAAAAACGGGCGACGTGTACCGCCTCAAGGGCGGGGTGGTAATCACGTTCCGCAAGTTCGAGGTGCGGGCGGACGAAATCACGTACGACACGAAATCGGGCGAGCTGACGGCAACCGGCCACCTGTCGTTCGACGGCGGGCCGCATGACGAGCACCTCGAGGCGTCGCACGGGACGATCAACGTCAACACGCAAACGGGGCGCTTCTACGACGTGAAAGGCACGACGGGCGCGCACTTCCGCGGCAGCCACGTGGTGCTGACGTCGTCGAACCCGTTCTTCTTTTCCGGGGACGTGGTGGAGAAATACGGCAGCCGCTACGTCGTTTCCCACGGCGTGGTGACCAGTTGCGAACTGCCCAAGCCGAAGTGGACATTCAACGCGGAGAAGATCACGGTCGATGTCGGCGAAGAGGCGCGGATGTATCACAGCAACTTCCGGCTCTTCGGGGTGCCGATCTTCTACTTTCCATACGCGCAGCACCCGGTGGACCGGCTGGGACGGCAGAGCGGATTGCTGATCCCGACGATCGGACAATCGTCGCGCAAGGGCACCATCCTGGGCGAGGCGGTGTACTGGGCGATCAATCGCAGCATGGACGCGACGGCCGGGGCGGAGTACTTCTCGCACCGCGGATGGTCGCAGCATGGTGAATTTCGCGCCAAGCCGAGCCAGGATTCGTATCTGGACGCGACCTATTTCGGTGTGCTCGACCGCGGATTTGGTTCGCCGCACGTGGACCAGGGCGGCGCGGACATCAAGGTGAACGGCGAGTCGCGGCTGCCATGGGGGTTTCGGGGCGTCGTCGACATGGAATACCTGAGTTCGTTCGTCTTCCGGCTGGCGTTCGCGGAAACATTCACGCTGGCGGTGAATTCCGAGGTGCGGTCGAACGTGTTCGTGTCGAAGTCGTACAACGGATACTCGTTCAACGTAGCGGCGTCGCGCTACCAGAATTTCCAGAGCACCAACCGCGGCGATGTGATCACCATCCTGCACGCGCCCAGCTTCGATACGAGCAGCGTGGACCGAAAGGTCTGGAAGACGCCGTTGTACTGGTCGTACGAGGCGTCGGCGCAGGGCGTGTCGCGGCGGGAACCGGGATTCGTGACCGGCGCGCTGGTGGGCAGGTTCGACGTGCATCCGATCGTGGCGCTGCCGTTGCATATCGGCGACTGGAGCTTCCGTCCGGAGGTCGGGCTGCGCAACACCTACTACACGCAGCGGCTGGACCCATCGGGCCCGGGCATTGGGACGACGGTCGACCGCGCCATCAACCGGCGCGCGCTGGATACTTCGTTCGAGGTGCGCCCGCCGGCATTGACGCGGATCTTCGAGAAGAAGATTGCCGATCACACCATCAAGCACACCGTCGAGACGCGTGTCACGTACCGCTACGTCAATGGCGTGGAAAATATTCCGGAGATCATCCGCTTCGACGCGGCCGACATCCTGAGCGATACCAACGAAATCGAGTACGCGCTGGTGAACCGCATTTACGCCAAGGCGAACAGGTCCACCGAATGCCAAAACCCGGAAGCGCTGCAGGAGTTCGCGCCCCTGGCGCGAGCGAAAGCCAAAGTACCGGGGACACCGGGAGTGGAACACGTGGATGAGAACCAGCCGGAATGCCGTCCGGGGCCGCCGACGGCGCGCGAGGTATTCGCGTGGGAGATCGCGCAGAAGCACTTCTTCGATCCGAACTTCGGCAGCGCGCTGGTGGCCGGACGGCGCAACGCGTTCACCACCACGGTGGACTTTACCGGGATCGCGTTCCTGACCGAGCCGCGCAGGTTTTCGCCGATCATTTCAAGGATGAGAGTGAACACTTCGACGAAAACGGATGTCAGTTGGGCATTCGATTACGACACCAAGAAGGGACTGATCAATGCCAGCACGGTGCTGGTGAACCATCGCTTCGGGGATTACTTCATCGCCGGCAGTCACGCGTTCCTGCACGTGCCGGGCGAGGTGTTCAGCACCAACAACATCATCGCGCCGGCGGAGTTCAACCAGTTGCGCTGGCTGATGGGATACGGGCATCCGAACAAGCGCGGCGTCAATGCGGCGGTGAACGTCGGGATGGACATACATTCGGGGTTCATGCAGTACTCGGCGTTCCAGACCAGCTACAACTGGGATTGCTGCGGGTTCAGCATGGAATACCGGAGGTTCGCGCTGGGGTCGGTGCGCAACGAAAACCAGTTCCGCTTCGCGCTGTCACTGACCAACGTGGGGACGTTCGGGACGCTGCGCCGGCAGGAGCGGTTGTTTTGAAGAGTACCGAGTACTCTGCACTTAGCGCTTCGTATCTGTGGAAAACGGGCCTATAATCAAAGCATGGCGAGAGGTTGGGCATCAAAAGCCGTCGAAGAGCAGATTGAATCCAATACCAGCAGATTCGTTGCCGTGCCGCCGAAGCAACGCACCACGGACCAAGTCAAGAAACTGATCGCGAAGCGGAACCTGGAAGCCGCGCGCGCCAAGGTGCGCCACGAGATCGAAAGTACGCAAAACGAGCGGTACAAGGAAATGCTGGCGCGGTCGTTGAAGGATTTGGACAGCAAGCTGGCGAAGCTGGAGAAGTAAGTTCGGCTTCGGGAATCAGTTTCAGCAAGCGCAGGGGAAACCCTGCGCTTTTGTATTGCCCCGGAGAAACTTAGGGGTCCCTTCGGCTTCGCTCAGGGCAGGCTGTGCCGGGCGATGAACTTGGCGGCGGACGGTTCGTCGGCTATAACACCTTGCGATCCAGCAGGGTCAAGGTGTCTTCGTTCTGCGAGGGGCGGTAGCGGATCTGGACGCGGCGGCCGATGGGCAAGTGGTCGCGGACGTCGGCGTCGAAGACGAACATGCGCGATTGGCCGTCGATGAGCAGGAAGACGACACAACGGTCGCGGAAACCGATTTCCTTTTCGTACATGCCAATGTGTTCGACGATCCCGGTGACGAGTTCTTCAGTCAT
>DAISJI010000146.1:0-1797 GCA_036821585.1 Terriglobales bacterium | reverse complement strand
GTCTTGCCGGCGAGACGCGTTCCCTTCTCTTTCTTTATCCCTTTGAACTGCAGGCCGGCTTCCCCAAGGCGCTTTACCAAATCGCGGTTTTTCGGCTCGAGGAAGAATGCGCGGATGCTGGCGGCGATGCGAGGCCCGACTTCCTCCACCTCCTGCAATGATTCAAGCGCGGCGGCTTCGTCTTTTTGTTCGGCGGCTTCGATGATGGCGTCGAGCGAACCGAAGTGCTGGGCCAGGAATTCGGCGGTGCGCTCGCCGACGAAGCGGATGCCCAGTCCATAAATCACGCGTTCCAGCGGCAGCTTGCGGCTGGCGGCGATCTCGTCGAGCACGTTCTGGGCGGACTTTTCGCCCATGCGCTCGAGCTTCAGGAGGTCGTCGCGGGTGAGGCTGTAGAGGTCGGCGACGTTCTTGACCATGCCGCGGTCGGCGAGCTGGTTGACCAAAGCGTCGCCCAGGCCCTCGATGTTCATTACTCCGCGCGAGGCGAAGTGGAGGATGGATTCGCGCAATTTGGCCGGGCAGTTGGCGTTCACGCAGCGGTGGTCGGCCTCGCCCTCGGCGCGCACGACAATACCGCCGCACTCGGGACACTTCTCGGGGATTGGAATCGGTTCTTCGGTCTTGCCGTGAGACTCGACATTAACAATTTTCGGAATGACGTCACCGCCGCGTTCTACTCGCACGGTGTCACCGATGTGTACTCCCAGACGGTCAATTTCATCCCAGTTGTGAAGCGTGGCGCGGGTCACAGTCGTCCCGCCGATGCTGACTGGCTTTAATACAGCCACTGGGGTCAGTTTTCCCGTCCGTCCGACTTGAACCAGCACGTTTTCTATCTTCGTAACTGCCGCACGCGCCGGATACTTGAAGGCGATGGCCCAGCGCGGCGCCTTGCCGGTAAAACCGAGCTGGCGCTGGAGGCCGGTGCGGTTGACCTTGATCACGACGCCGTCAATTTCGTAGGGCAGCGAATCGCGGCGCTCCTCCCAGTGGCGGATGTAGGCGAGCACGTCGTCGATGGAGCCGGCGAGCTTCCAGTTGGGATTGACCTTGAAGCCGGCAGCGGCGAGCGCGCGCATGGCTTTAGCTTGCTCGTCGAAATACGAGGCGCCGTCGACGAGCAGCATGTAGGCGTAAAAATCGAGGCGGCGCTGGGCGGTGACGTTCGGTTCCAGCACGCGCACGGCGCCGGCGGCTGCGTTACGCGGATTGGCGAAGCGCGACTGGCCGGCGGCCTCACGCTCCTCGTTCATGCGCTCGAAGGATTTGGCCGGCATGATGACTTCGCCGCGAACTTCGAAATCGGCAGGAACCTTCGCTGCCTTGGCGTTGGCAAGCAGCGGGACGGAGCGGATGGTGCGCACGTTGGGCGTAACGTCTTCTCCGATGGAGCCGTCGCCGCGCGTGACCGCCCGCTCGAAGCGCGCGCCGGTGTAGCGCAGGGCCATGGAAAGGCCGTCGAGCTTGAGTTCGCAGACGTACTCGATTTCCTTCCGGCCGCTGAGCTCGTGGACGCGGCGCTCCCAGTCGCGCAACTCTTCTTCGTTGTATGCGTTGTCGAGCGAGAGCATGGGCGAGGAGTGCTCGACCTTGACGAAGCCCTCGCGCGGACGGCCTCCGACGCGCTGGGTGGGCGAGTCGGGCGTAACCAGGTCTGGGTGCTCCTTCTCCAGCTGCTTAAGTTCGTTGACGAGGAGGTCGTACTTGGCGTCGGAGATCTCGGGGTCGTCGAGAACGTAATAGCGGTGCTCGTGGAACTGGATCTGTTCGCGCAACTGCTCGACGCGCTTGCGG
>DAISJI010000145.1:3172-6428 GCA_036821585.1 Terriglobales bacterium | reverse complement strand
CGTGTCGGCCGAATCCAATCGACGCCTCGGCGAGTACGACCTCACCCCCAGCCAGTTCGCCGTCCTGGAAGCGCTCTATCACGTAGGACCCATGTGCCTGACGGAACTGGCAGGGAAGATCCTGCGCACCGCCGGCAACCTGACCATGGTGCTCGACAACCTCGCCAAGCGCGGACTCGCCAAACGCATTGCGGGCTCGAAAGACCGCCGCTTTGTCACCGCCGAGATTACGCCGCGCGGGCGCGACCTGATCCGCCGCGTTTTCCCCGAACATGCCGCCCGGATTGCCGAACGGATGGGCCGCCTCAGCGCCGGGGAGCAGGAACAACTCGCCTCCCTTTGCCGCAAACTGGGCGGGGCCACTCCCTCCGAATAATCCGCATCGAATCTCGTTAAGTTCTTTAGGACCCGAAACTTATCTCGGTGAATGCGACGTTCTGAAACTATTTCAACGTTAAAGCATCTATAGGACTGGAACCGAGGTAACGACCCATGATCACCCTCCGACCCGCCGCCGAACGCGGCCACTTCGACCACGGCTGGCTGAACACCTATCACACCTTTTCCTTCGCCGATTACCTGGACCCGCACCACATGAGCTTCGGCCCCTTGCGCGTGATCAATGAAGACCGCGTCGCCCCTGCCATGGGTTTCCCCACCCATCCGCACCGCGACATGGAGATCATCACCTACGTGCTGGAGGGTGAACTTTCGCACAAGGACAGCATGGGCAACGGCTCAACCATGCGTCCGGGCGAGGTGCAGCGCATGAGTGCCGGCACCGGCGTCCGCCACAGCGAGTTCAACAGCTCGGAGACGGAGCCGCTGCACCTGTTGCAGATATGGATCATTCCCGACAGCGACGGTTTCCCGCCCAGCTACGAGCAGAAGGATTTCCCGGCCGCGGAAAAGCTGGACCGGCTGCGGCTGGTCGCTTCGCCCGACGGCGCCGATGGCTCGGTCACGATCCATCAGGACGCCCGCGTGTACGTCTCGGTGCTGGAGAAGGGCAAGAGCGTGAAACACGAGCTTGCGCCGAAGCGCAAGGCGTGGATCCAGGTGGCGCGCGGTTCGGTGCTCGTCAACGGCAAGGAACTCAAGCAGGGCGACGGCGCCGGGATCGAGAAAGAAGCGTCGCTTGATGTTACGGGCGCGTCCGACGCGCCCGCGGAAATCCTGTTGTTCGACATGGCGTGATCCGCCGCTCGAGTAACTCAAGATAGGAGAGTACTCATGATTCGCGGGTGCCCCACACATCGCGCGGTACCGAATCCTCACCGATTCGGGTTGCTGGGCGCGATGTGTGGGAACCTGCACTGTAGTAATCTCGTTCCCGCGAGATGAACCTCGAAGAGCTGAATCGCCACCCGCACCGCCGCTTCAATCCGCTCACCCGCGAGTGGCTGTTGGTCTCTCCGCATCGCACCCAGCGGCCCTGGCAGGGTGAGGTAGCCGAAGCTCCCGCCGACGTGCTCCCCGAGTACGATCCCGGTTGCTACTTGTGTCCCGGCAATGAGCGTGCTGGTGGCGCGCGCAACCCGCAGTACACCTCGACATTCGTTTTCGACAACGACTTCGCCGCGCTTCAGCCCGGCGTTCCCGAAGGCCGCTATGATCAGCGCGGACTCTGCGTTGCGGAAGCCGAGCCCGGCCTTTGCCGCGTCGTCTGTTTCTCGCCCCGGCATGACCTTACGCTTTCGCGCATGAGCCCGGCGGAAGTACGAACCGTCGTGGATTTATGGGCCGAGCAGTTCCGCGAACTCGGCGCGCGCGACGGCATCAACTACGTCCAGGTTTTCGAGAACCGGGGCGCCATGATGGGCGCCAGCAATCCTCATCCTCACGGGCAAATTTGGGCCAACCGCACCGTCCCCGGCGAGCCGCTCAAGGAGCAGCTTTCGCAGGCGGAATATCACGCGCAGGGAAGCTGCCTGCTCTGCGATTATCTGGCCCTCGAACGCGAAAGCTCCGAACGTCTTGTTCTGCAAAACGACGACTTCGCGGTTGTGGTGCCGTTCTGGGCGTTCTGGCCTTTCGAAACGATCGTGATTGGCAGACGCCACGCGCCCGACCTTCTCGCGCTTAACTCCATCGAGCGCGATTCTCTCGCCGATGTCCTGAAGCGCCTGACCACCTTGTACGACCGCCTCTTCGCCGCCCCATTTCCCTACACCATGGGCTTCCACCAGCGTCCGACCGACGGCCAGTCGCATCCCGAATGGCACCTGCACGCGCATTTCTATCCGCCACTGCTGCGCTCGGCGGCGATTCGCAAGCACGTGGTCGGATACGAACTGCTCGCCTCGCCGCAGCGCGACATCACTCCCGAATCGGCGGCCAAAAGTTTGCGTTCACTTCTTTAACCGCTACCGCGCAACTCCGGCGCTATAATTCCTCGCCGTTTTCTTCTGGCATGAAGCGTTCACCGAGCGCGCGCATCAAGCTGTCTGTTGCTGCCGGACTGCTGCTGTTGTTTGCAGCTACGGCGGCGTTGCGTCCGCGTGCGCGCACCATCACTTCGGCGGAAGCCCGCCCCGCTGTCGAATGGACCGACAGTTTCGGCGACGGCACGCCCGATTTCCTCCGCCTCAGCGACGGCGCCGACCGCCTCGCCTTCCGCTCGTGGTTCACATTCCTGGCCGAGTCCGCGTACTTCTCCTCGCATCCGCCGGATGAGATCAACGACTGCGCGGCCCTCATCCGTTTCGCCTATCGCGAAACGCTGCGCGCGCACGATGCCGCGTGGGCTTCCGGTTTGCGTCTGACGCATGTTCCGCCCATGCCGGCGATCGCGAAGTACTCGTATCCGCGCACGCCGCTTGGGTCAGGGTTATTCCGCGTCCGTGCCGGTGATCTCGGCCGCGACGATGCCTCGAACGGCGCCTTCGGACAATTCGCGGATGCCGAAGCTCTTCGGACGTTGAACACGCACTTCGTTTCTCGCGACGTGCGGCGGGCGCGTCCCGGCGACCTTCTCTTCTACCGCCAGCCCGGCCAGCGCATGCCGTATCACGCCATGATTTATGTCGGCCCCAGCCAGATTACCGGCGGCGATAACCAGGACACATGGGTCGTCTATCACACCGGTCCGGACGCCGGTGGCCCCGGCGAGATCCGCCGCGTGGCCGTGCGCGAACTGCTCCAGCATCCCTATCCGCGCTGGCGTCCGTTGCCGCAGAACCCGGCATTCCTCGGCGTCTATCGCTGGAACCTCCTCCGAGGTGGCCAATGACGCGCGGGTGCCCCACCCTGACTG
>DAISJI010000145.1:1563-3072 GCA_036821585.1 Terriglobales bacterium | reverse complement strand
CAGGAGGAGCCGAGCGATCAGGCCTACTTCTCACTCTCTACCAATCGCACGTGGGCGCCCGGCCAGAAGCCCACGATCAGCGTTTGGGGCCGTAACATCCACACCCTCGAGTTCCGCGTTTACCGCGTGAGCGATCCCGTTAAATTCTTCCAGACCATCCAGGACGCGCACTCCTTCGGCGGGCGCGCGCCCCAGGTGCCGCACGTCACCAACTGGATCGAGAGCTTCCATGCCTGGAAGCACGGCGCCTGGGCGAATATCCGCGATTACTTCCGCGCCCAATTCACGCCCGCCGCGCGCACGCAAATCCGCGACTGGATGCTCAACCGCAACCGCGTGCCGGTGCAGAAGGGCGACACCTACGCGCAGGTCCCGGTGCTGAACCGCCAGCAACTGGTCGCGACGTGGCGCGAGTCGGTGGCGCAGAAGGAAGCGTGGGAATCCGCGACCGTGCAGGTCCCGGTCACGGACAAGGGCGTTTACCTGGTCGAAGCCACCAACGGCAAACTGCGCGCCTACACCATCGTGATGATCAACGAGATCGCGGTGGTCACCAAGACGGCCAGCGGCCGCGTGCTGGTCTTCGTGACCGACCGCAAGACGGGCGCTCCTATCGCTGATGCGCAAGTGCAGTTCTGGACCCGCAACTTACCCGCAACCACTGCCCGGACCGACGCCGACGGCCTCGCCGAAACCACGATCAGCGAACAGAAGCCGGAGGCGGCGATCGTCATTGCGCAGGTGAAGGACGATTTTGCCGTCAACACGCCCGGCAGTTACTGGATGCGCTCCGACTCCGACGCCGCCCTCACCGGATATGTGTACACCGACCGCCCCGTCTATCGTCCCGGCGACACGGTCCATTACAAGATCATTCTTCGCTCGCGCCAGCACGGCGTTTACCAGCTTCCGCCCGCCAAGCAGCTCACCGTCGAGGTTCGTGACGCGACCTATAAGGTCGTGTCGCGCACCAACGCCACGCCTTCGGCGGACTACGGAACGATCAAGGGCGAGTACGTCGTTCCGCCCGACGCTTCGCTCGGCGACTACCAGCTCGAAGTCTCCAGCGACTCCGTGCGCGGCACCGGTACGTTTTACATCGAGGAATACAAGAAGCCCGAGTACGACGTCCGCGTAACCGCGGAAGCCAAGCGCGTGCTGCAGGGCAATCCGATTCGCGCGACCATCGAGGCGCGCTACTTCTTCGGCGAGCCGGTCGCGGGCGCCAAGGTCACCTGGGTCCTCCACAAGTGGCGTTACTGGGCGTGGGACTACCCGCAGGAAGATGAACTTCAGGCGGAGAGTGGAGGCGAAGGCGAAGAGGGCGGCGGCGAAAATGGCGGCGAAGAAGTCGGCAGGTACGGCGGCGAGCAGGAGACCGAAAAGACCGGTGTCCTCGATGCGGATGGCCGCCTCAAGGTCGAAATCCCCACCACGCCCGACAGCGCCAAGTTCGACTATACCTACCGCATTGAAGCGCGCGTCACCGACCAGTCGAATCGCGAGATC
>DAISJI010000145.1:0-1463 GCA_036821585.1 Terriglobales bacterium | reverse complement strand
GATGAGGCCATCTACAGCATTCATCCCGAGATCGCCACCGACATCGTAAAAGCGTTTTACGGCTCCACCTACAACCAGGTCGGCACCGAGACTTCGCTCACTTATTACTTCCACGGTGAAGCCGGACATCGCCAGATGCAGTTGACCGACGTCCGGCGCTCGCGCGCGCTGGCGCAAATCAAGCCCGAGCGCCTGGTGCAGCCCAAGGTACGCAAGGCATTCCCCGACACCGCCTACTGGGTCGCCGACGTCCGCACCGACGCCTCCGGCACCGCGCAGGTTCGCTTCGATTTCCCCGACGCGCTCACCGCATGGCGCGCTACCGCCCGCGGCATCACCAAGGACACGCGGGTTGGCAGCGACGTTGAAAAAGTCATCGTGCGCAAGAACGTCATGGTCCGGCTCGCCGTGCCTCGCTTCTTCCGCCACGACGACGAGGTCACCATCGGCGTGCTCGTGCACAACTACCTCACCGACGCCAAGACCGCGCGCGTCTCGCTCGACGTGAAGGGCCTCACCATCGTCGACGGCGCCACGCGCGACGTGCAGGTCCCCAGCCGCGGCGAAGTCACGGTCAACTGGCGCGTGAAGGCGCAGAAGGTCGCCAGTTCCACGCTGCTCGCCAAGGCGCTCACCGACGTCGAATCCGACGCCATGGAAATTACGCTCCCCGTCGAACCGTATGGAGTGAAGCAAGCTATCGCGCGCTCCGGCTCGATTGGCGACGGCAGCAGCCAGCACGACGAAACCATCTCGTTCCCCGCGTCCGCCGAGTTGACCTCGCGCAAGCTGGAACTGAGCGTCACCCCCAGCATTGCCGGCGCAATCTTTGGCGCGCTCGAATACCTCACTTCGTATCCCTACGGTTGCACCGAGCAGACCATGTCCAGCTTCCTGCCCAACATCGTCGTCGCGCAGGCGGTGAAAGACCTTGGCCTGAAGACCAACATTGATAACGCCGAGCTACAGAAAAAAATCCGCGCCGGCATCGAGCGCCTCTACACCTTCCAGCACGAGGACGGCGGCTGGGGATGGTGGCAGACCGACGACACCCACGTCTTCATGACCGCCTACGTGCTCGCCGGGCTGAGCGAGGCCAAGCGCGCCGGATACGACGTCAAGGATGAAGCCCTCGCCAAGGCCCGCCAGTGGCTCAGCGCGAAGTTCAAGAGCGATCCGAAGATTATTCCCGACCTGCGCGCTTACATGGCCTACGCGCTCGCCGAAAGCGGCGACACCAGCGCCATCGCCGCCGTTTGGGACCAGCGCAGCGATTTGTCCGCGTACGGCGCCGCTCTTCTCGGTCTTGCCATGCTGGATGCGAAGGACGCGCGTGCCGCCGAACTCGCTCCGCAGATCGAGCGTGCCGCCCAGTCGAACAACGAGGAAGCCTGGTGGGAGCAGAAGCGTGACCCCATGCTCGATTTCACGGCGGACATCAGCGCCGAAGCGACCGCGTACAT
>DAISJI010000144.1:0-6460 GCA_036821585.1 Terriglobales bacterium | reverse complement strand
GCAGTCGATTCGTAATCGACAGGTCATCGGTTCAAGTCCGATCGTCGGCTCCAGTCTTTAGTTATCTGCGGTTGCCGCACACCGGTATTGCCTGATTTCGATCCGCCACAGCACTTGCCCGCCGTGTGGGAACAGGCGCTGCTTCAACGCGTAGCCGCTGTCCTTCACTGCCAAATCGAGCGACTGCAACGAGCAGCGGCGCTCCAGTTGTTCCTCGGCCCAGGCAGTAGCTTCGGGCACAAAAGGATCTACACCTTTGACCAGCAGCACGTGTTCGGTCAGCGGCGCCCCGCGTTCGCGCCACACCGTGGGATTCAATACCCGTGGGTTAGACGGGTCCATCAGGTTCGCCTCGGGATTCCAATTGGTGGTCGTCCAGGGTGTCCCAGCGGCATAGGCAAAAGAGAAGAAAAACGGGCCGCTGTTTGAAAGCACCGTCCCGCCGGAGCGCCAGAGCGCTGCGGCCTGTTGTGCGACGGCAGGCCATGGCTCGATGAAATGCGGGGCCACATAGAACTTCCTGGTGGCAATTCCCACCCACCCTACTGCCGCTATCACCGCAAAGCAAATCAGCAAAGTGGCGCGCACGCGACGTTTCTCAATCTCCGCCGTTGCCATCGCGAGTCCCAGCAGCAGCCAGGGCGTGAGCATGAGGACCCTTTTGGTGTTGATAACGTTCGCACATGCCATTCCGACCAGCAAGAGGACAAAGTAAATCAACAACCGACGGCCGAATCCGCGAGCGCAAGCGAGCAGGACCACCCCGGCAACAGTCATGGCCAGGATCGCCGGCAGGCTCAGGGAAATAAACCACGGCGCCACCGACTCACTCACCAGCACCGCATAGAGGTGATACAGCGAGAGCAATATCGTTTGCAGGCTGCCGTGAGTTGAGCTGAGGCTTTCGCGTGTCGTGCTCACCAGGAACAACCAGACCGGTGCGTAACTTACGGCCAACGCTGCCAGCACGGTGGCAAATCGCGTCCATGGTTGGCGCTTGCGTCTGATCGCGACCTCAACCAGCAGTAGCGCAAGCAGCGTCCAAGCGTAAAGGTTGGAGTAAATTGCCAGCAGGCCGGCCAGTCCGAACCACACCCAAGGAGCGACACGCGTCTGGTCCACAGCCGCGATGAATGTGAAGGTCAGCAATGCGACAGACAAGAACGAAAACTCGAACCATCCGGCAACTCGTCCAAAATGAAAACCATACGGCCAGAGCACGCCAATCCACAGCGCCAGCGTACGCGCTGACCGCCCGCCCAACTTGCCCGCCGTTGCCTTCATCAGCGCGATCCCGGCGATATAGCACGCAATTGCAGGCACGCGCAGCAGCCACATCCGGCTGCCGGTCAGCACCAACCAGCCGTGCAGCAGGATATCGGGCAAAGGAGGATGTGCGTGCGGATAGCGGCCGGTCACAAACGTGGAAATCAGATGCCACACCGGCGCAGTGGCAACGACGATCGCGTTGGCCTCATCGTCAAGAATTGTGAACCAGCGATTGGTCAGCAGCAGGGCCGTGGCGAGGGCGAATAGTATCCAGTTGTCGATGTCGCGGCTCGGCAGGGATGCCGGTTTGCTCTCACAACTGGGTCTAAAGATTTCGCGTGATACCGGCAAGAGGGGATCTCCTGAACCTCAAGTCCGAGAACGTAGCACAATGACGCAATACGAAAAGGCCGCCCGGCAACTCAGGCGGCCTTTTCTCTAAGGGAGAATAGTTCCTCACGGAGGGTTAGCTGCCGTTAGAAACTTTCAATGCGGGAATCTTATGAGCCTCGGTGGGGGGTGTCAAGGAATTTTTAGAATTTAAATGCCTGTGTTTTCAATCAGTTAGCATACGCTGTGATTTTCGTCTTCGTCTCCGAAAAATACCTGCCTCGACCCCTGAAAATAGTCTATCTACCTGCTTTTCTTCTACTTAGCGCAAATTGAGCTCGATGAAGTCGATTTCCTTGGAGTGGTCGAAGAAGCTTCCGGGGAAAAGCCGTTTGCCTAGAACCCGCAATCCGCCGAACGCGAGTCCGGCAACCAGGGCGAGTCCGAGGATCACTCCGGTGAGAACGATCACGCCGACCAGCAGCGAGCCGACATTGTCGCGCGGGCTGAGACCGGTGTTCTCGTTCCACGTTACGTCGGCGTCATAGTTCACGGCAGCGATCAGCGACTTCGCGCCGCGGGGCGAGATGGGCCCGCTCACCACTGCCACCAGCGGTCCGCTGCGCTTCAGCAGAAATGGAGAAGCGCCGGGCAGAGCGTTCTCCGGATGGGCCGCCTGCAACGCCTTCAGACGGTCGGCGGCAATGGCCGGCGTCGGATACGAGATAAGTTCCATCGTCGCTTTGCCCGCATCCGAGGAATATTGCGCGACCGCTACTTCGGGCGAGGATGAAAAATCAATCTCCTGGGCGGAGAGCGGTGAACCCACGCTGCTCAGTCCCTGCGGGCCGAGCACGTACTTCACCGAATTTTGTACGTAATTTTCCTTCGGCAGGAACAGCGGCAACGTGGGCAGATTCTTTGTCTGACTGGTCGCCCGGGGAACATTATCGGCCAGCTCGCGCAGTTCGCCCGCCGACATCGGTGTGACCTTGTCGAGATCCACGGTCAGGAGCACGGTGCCGCGATAGAAGAGCACGCGGTTATTCGCCGACGACGCCTGGTCGCCGATCTTCTCCGTCTGCATCTCCGCTGTCTTGTAAAAGGTGAACGCCCCGTAGGCGCCGCTGGCGTCCTGGAAGCGGACCGCCTTGGCGGTCAACTTGCGGTCGTCGCGCGTGTAGACAGCCGACTCGAAGTCGCGGAGACCGTACTCGGTCAGGACGTTTGCGTATATCGGGTCCGCCGCCGCGGGCTCGGTGCTGAGCTGCGCTCCGGGAGACTTCTGCCATCCGGCAAAGATGTCGGGGAGGATTGCCTTGCTGCCGGCTTTCACGGGCGTTTTAGTTTGTGCGGCGGCGCCGACGGTCAGCAACAGGAACACGATCGTAAGTAGACGTTTCATGGGAAAGTACAGTCGAGCCTGTACTTATTAGACCACGGCGGGGCACGGAAAGTTTCAGGGGTGGAGCGAAGTGTGGCCCGGCTCAGGGCAGCCAGGCCACCAAAGTAGTTACGCGGCGCGCAGCCGACGGCCTATCGCGCGCACCCGGTCCATGCCTTTGGGCTGCGCGACGGGGATGCTGGCTTCCCAAGGTTCCTCGACACCGAACAGGGCCAGCGCCGCGCCTGCCATCGCCATGTTCTTGGTGAAGTTGATCATGTCGTTTTGCCGCATCTGCGGGTCCTGCTGTTTCCAGAAATCGTGCATGACGGGCGTCACTCCGGCGAGGAAGCCGAGGATGGCGAGCGTTCCCAGCTTCGGCTTCACGCCCAGCAGGATGCTGGCGCCGCCTACGGTTAGAGCCACACCCGACCCGATCACGGCAGCTTCCGCCGCGGGAACGCCCTTGGCCGCCGCGTATTGTGCCAACTGTTTGCTCTGCTTGAAATGATGAATACCGTTGTAAAGAAAGAACCCGCCAAACACCAGGCGGCCGAGCAGGAAAGGAGCTTTCATCGCAGTCCTCCGGGTCCGGAAGAGTTGGAT
Source organism: Terriglobales bacterium (assembly GCA_036821585.1). GTDB lineage: Bacteria > Acidobacteriota > Terriglobia > Terriglobales > Acidobacteriaceae > DAISJI01. The sequence continues at coordinate 2,871 of DAISJI010000144.1, read as the reverse complement.
GCACGGCGCGAGCGCGGCGTGGCCCGATCGCCGGAGTATGGAAGAGGATCCAACCCTGGCGGGCGACTGACTGAAACTGAAACTCGAAACTGAAACTGTTATCGGCTGGGCTCGGGGAGCGCGGCCTTGGAGGCGACCTTCACCCCGCTCAGCCCGCTGACGTACTTGGAAACGCCGCGGTAGAGGGCCTCGGCAATCTTCTGGCGGTAGTCGGAGGTCTTCAGCTTTTTCGCGTCCGCGGGATTCGAGACGAAGGAAATCTCCGCCAGAATCGACGGCATATTCGCGCCGATGAGCACGATGAACGGCGCCTTCTTCACGCCGCGGTTCTTCATGCCCTTAGTCGCCAGCGTTGAGTAGAGCGACTCCTGCACGTCGGCGGCGAATTCGCGTGACTCCTCGATCTTTTCCTTGAGCGCAATCTTCTTCACCAGGTCCTGAAGTTCGTAGATCGACTTCTCCGAGACGGCGTTCTCGCGCGCCGCCACTTCCAGCGCCTCGGGCGACGTCGTGAAATTCAAGTAGTAGGTCTCGATGCCGCGCGCCTGCGGATCGTGGCTGGAATTGGCGTGCACCGAGATGAACAGGTCCGCCTGGTTCTGGTTGGCGATGCCGGTGCGCGTCTCCAGCGGGATGAAGGTGTCGTCGTCGCGCGTGTACACCACCTCCGCGCCCAGGCGGTTCTCCAGCAGCTTGCCCAGCCGCTGCGCTACCTCCAGCACGAGGTCTTTTTCCAGCAGGCCGTTGGGACCGATGGTGCCGGTATCGTGTCCACCGTGGCCCGCATCCACCACGATGCGTCCGATCTTCAGTCCCAGCGCACGAATCAGCGAGCGGTCGCCATTCGCCGTCGGCTGCGCTTCGTGGACCAGCGGATACGAAGTCTTGGTCTTGTTGCCGCGCGCAGACTTCGGCGCTGGTTCTTCCGCGACCGTCTTCGCCGGTCCCGGTGTCGGCTCGATTGTGATTTCCTTTTCGATCCGTGCTTCCGATTTCTGCGTGCCCCACTCAGCGCGCTGCGCAGCGTCTCGATTTTCACGGCCGTCTGGCCGCGCTGTGTGGGCAGTCGATGGCGCTGCCTTGGCTCCCGTTTCTTCCGCGGGCTTAGGCGCTTCCACCTGCGCCTGCTTCTGCGCCGGACGCTTGCTGCGGATGTCCACGATCAGCCGTGTCGGGTTGGGCAGCAGGAAGGCCGAGTAGTCGCACTCGTGGTCCACTTCCAGCACCAGGCGCGTCTCGCCGGGCTGGAACTGCGCCACCCGGATCTTGTGCAGAAAGCCGTCTTCGACTTCGAACGTCTTGCCCACCAGGGTTGAAGTCAGGTGCGAGTTGTGCAGGTCGAAGAAAATACGCTCGGGATTGGGAACCCGGCCGGCGTCGTAGGTGACATCGCCGCCCAGGTCGACCGCCACGCGCGTGTAATCCGGCGTGGACCAGTGACGAATGCCGGTTACCGGCACCGGCGGACCCGCAGGCACGTCGGACTTCGCTGCCGATTCATCCTCCGTCGCGGCCGGTTCGCTTTTCTTCACCGGCTTTGTTTCGGCCGGCTTCTCTTCCGCCTTTTCCATCTTGGGCGCGGGCTTGAGAGCTTCGGCCTTGGCCACCTGCCTGGACTTCCCGGACTTGGCCGCGCGTTGCTCGTCGTCCATGTCCTTGAGGGCGGCGCGAGCCTCCTTCTCCAAGTCGCTCTTCGGATAACGCTTGAGGAATTCTTGCCAGGTGGCGCGGGCCTGGCCTTTATCGTTGAGGTCGTCGCGATAAATCTGCGCGATGGTGAACAGCGCCTCGATGCGATACTTGCTGCCCGGGTATTCGCGGCGCAGGAACTCATACTGCGAAATAGCGGTTTTGGACGACTTCTCGTCGTTGAACTGGCTGCCCATCTCGGCCATCAGTTCGGCAACGCCGACGATGCTGGCGTCCGCCTTGGCGGACGTGGGCGCGGTGTAATAAACCAGGCGGTAGGCGTCGATCACGCGCTTGTATTCGCGCTGCGTGCGCTCGGCGACGGGGCGTCCGTTCAGGGCTTCGCGCATGCGCTCGGCCGTGTCGAACTGCGAACGCGCCATCTGTTTTTTCTGGGCGACGGAGCGCTTCTTTGCCTCGGCGGGAACGACCAGCAACAGCGCCGCGAGCGCGAACACCAGGAGCCGGATTCGGGATGAGCTCTTCACAAAGTACCGGGTACCAACTACTGAGTACCAAGTATCAAGCCTGTCGCCTCGCCGCACTATTATCAGACGGAGCACCTGTCCATTTCGTGATTTACTGATTTGGTGATTGCGCGATTTGCAGGGTCCCAAGTCCTTGTTTTTCAATCACCAAATCACAAATCACCCAATCACAAATGGGCTCACTCCGTATTCGTGATCCGAATCCCGCCGTCCTTGTCCCGGTACATCTTCACCGGCGCCCTCCACGGTCCCACGACGGTCGTTCCCGGCTGGTTCGACAGCCCGGCCCGTTCGGTGATGCGCTTTACATAATCCTGCGTCTCGCGGTAGGGGGGCACGCCGTTGTTGCGCGCCACCGCTCCCTCTCCGGCGTTATACGCGGCCAGGCCCAGCCGCACGTCGCCGTTGTAGTTGTCGAGCAACTGCTTGAGATGTCGAACCCCGGCGTCCACGTTCTGTTGCGGGTCGAAGGGATCGGAAACGCCCAACTGTCGCGCGGTGCCGGGCATAAGCTGCATCAGTCCCATGGCGCCCTTGTTCGAGACAGCCGAGGGATTGAAGTTCGACTCCTGCTGGATGAGCGCGCGCACCAGGTTCGCGTCCACGTTGTGCTTCTGGGCCGACTCGTCGATGGCGGCGTCCAGCTCTTTGCTGCTCACGCGATACCCGCGGGAGAGCGCCGCGTAATTCGGGT
>DAISJI010000143.1:1991-6504 GCA_036821585.1 Terriglobales bacterium | reverse complement strand
CCTTCCAGGTTGATCTCGACGTTGGCCAGCGCCCCTTCTTTTGCCGCCCGCGCCAGTGCCTTGGAAACGCCCAGGTCAGAGGCCATTCTTGGATTCGTAATTGGTCCCAGCTTCTCCGCCCATTGCGAGACTTCCTGGGCGCACTCGGCTACTGATAGCGGAACGCTGGTCGCCTGCTTCAGCGCCTCCGTTACCAATCCGTTATTCGCCGCCGATTCCTTCGCCTGCTTGAACGCCTTCATGACCGCGTCATAACTGGCGGCATCGGCGTCGATGGCGGCCTTGAGTTCTTCGCGCAATTGCGACAGCCGCGCGATCGCCTCGCTCAGCTCCCGCTCGTGCTGCACGTACGCCTTTTTCCCTCGCGACATTCCGGCGACCATCTGCGCCAGCGCCGCCGCCATCGCGCCCGCAGCGGCCGACGCGCTTCCGCCGCCCGGAGTTGCGGTGGGCGCAGCCAATTGCTCAAGGAACGGCTCGATGCCCGCGCGCAGTCCTCCCACGGCCATCTTGCCGCCCATCACCGCCGCCAGGCGGTTTTCCAGAATCAGCGAGCTGTCGAAATTCTCGATTTGGAGGAACCACTCGGCCGCATCCTCCAGCGCTTTTTTCGGAATCAGCCCGACGATCTCGCTCGACACCGGCATGGCGCCGTAACGCGCGGCCTCGCGCTTCACGAACTCGAAGACGCGGGCGATCGGTGTCTGCTCGAAGTCGGTCAGGTTCATCGAAACCTGCGCCATGCCGCGCACCGGGAACCCGGCCGCCTTCACGTAGCGGAACCCGCCCGACGACGCCCGGACCGCTTTCGCGATCTTCTTCGCCACATCCACATCAGGCGTGTTCAGGAATACGTTGTAGGCGATCAGGAACTTGCGCGCGCCCACCACGGTTGCGCCGGCGGTGGGATGCAGCCGCGCTTCGCCGAAGTCCGGCAGCCGCGCGGGATTGGTCGCAATCTCGTCGCGCACGCCCTCGAACTGGCCACGACGGATGTTCTCCAGATTCTGCCGCTCGGGCCGCGTTGCCGCCGCCTCGTAGAGGTACACGGGAATCTGGTAGCGCTTCCAGATCTCCTCGCCCACGTGCCGCGCCATGGCCACGCAATCTTCCAGCGTGACCCCTTCGATGGGGATAAAAGGGATCACGTCGCTCGCCCCAAGCCGCGGGTGCGCCCCCTGGTGCTTGGTGAGGTCGATGAGTTCGCTCGCCTTGCCGACTCCGCGGATGGCGGCCTCGGCCACCGCGTCGCGCTCACCGACCAGCGTAATGACGCAGCGGTTGTGGTCGGCGTCCATCTCGCGGTCGAGCAGGGCGACGCCGGGAATTTTCATGGCCTCGACAATGGCGTCAACTTTGGCCTTGTCGCGACCCTCGGAAAAATTGGGAACGCACTCCACTAGCGTGGACATAGCGCAACAGGATAACCGCCGCGCGCGATTCGGCAAAGGCGGAGGTCACACGATCGAGTGATCCGGCAATACTCGGCACTCGGAACTTGGCACTCGGAACTACTTAAACCACGTGTACCCGATGCGGAACTGCATCGTCGCATTGATGCCCGGGTTGCGGCCCGAAAGGCTGGCGTTGGATATGTGCGTGATGTGCACCGACGCGTCCACCGCTCCCGTGGAGTTGCGCAGGAAGTACAGGCCAAACGCGCCGCCGGGCAGGAAATTGAAGCTCGAAGTCTTTACCGCCGGCACGTCGTCGGAGCTGAACAGCAGGCCGCCTTCGGCCGCGAAGTAGGGGACCACTTTCTTGCCGCCGGTCCAATTCCATTTCAGCACCACTGGGTTGGCGGCGAAGCCATAAATCCATTTCGTCGGGCCGGTGCTGTAGAACTGCGCCTGCCGGATTTCGTAGACGGGCATGATGTCGGCCGCCCACTCAAAGGTGCCGCGCATGCGTCCGTCGCCGATTTCATGGGTGAGCACGCGCCCGAAGCGCACGCCTGCATTAATGAACTTGAATTCGCTGGCGTGACCCAGCCCGGTGCCGCCGCCGAACCACGGTCCGATCTCCCACACCGGCTTGCTCAACGGATTGTCTTGCGCAAATGCAGTGGCACACAGCAGCAGGACTACCAGAATCGTGCGTTTCATGATGTCGTTGTTTCCGAAAAGAATGTAGCAGGTATTTCGGTATATCGGTATCTCAGTACGATCACCCGAACGATATCCTCACCGGCTGTCAGTATATCGAGTGGAAGAATGAATTGAGATGCTTACGTACCGATATACCGAAATACCGGCATACCAATTCAAAAGCCCGGCCGCTTTCCCACGACCGGGCCTTCGAGCTTGATGAAACCTAGCCGGCGACCTCTTCCAGCTTTTCCACGTCCACGTCGAAGTTCGAATAGACCTGCACCACGTCGTCGAGTTCTTCCAGCGCCTCGATCAGCCGGATCATGGTGTTGGCCTGATGGCCTTCCAGCTTGATGTAATTGTCGGGAATAAAGCCAATTTCCGCACTGACCGTCGCGATATTCGCCTTTTTCAGCGCCTCGGACACGGCCTCGAACGCGGAAGGATCGGTGATGATCTCCCAGTTCTCCCCGTCATCCTTGAGGTCGTCGCCGCCGGCTTCCAGGACGATGTTCATCAAATCGTCTTCCTTGGCCGCCGACTTGAGCACCACGATGTCGCCCTTCTTGTGGAACATCCACGCCACCGAGCCCGCTTCGCCCAGGTTCCCGCCATTCTTGCCGAAGCCGTGACGGATTTCGCTGACCGTGCGGTTGCGGTTATCGGTGGTGAGCTCGACCAGGACGGCGACTCCGCCAGGACCGTAGCCTTCCATCGTCAACTCTTCGTAGGTGGTGCCGGGAAGTTCTCCGGTGCCGCGCTGGATGGCGCGCTTGACGTTGTCCCCCGGCATGTTTGCGGCCTTGGCGTCGAGCACGGCCTTGCGCAGGCGCGGGTTCTTATCCGGATCGCCGCCTCCGATGCGGGCGGCCATGATGATTTCACGAATGATGCGCGTGAAGATCTTGCCGCGCTTGGCGTCCAGCGCGCCTTTTTTGTGCTTGATTGTGGCCCATTTTGAATGGCCAGACATAGGAACCTCGCTGACGTATAAGAGCCCGGCATGCACACGGATGGCTCTGGCGCAAAAGCCGAACACGCAATTGTACCACTGGCTTACGGCCCGAACCTGCCCGGAAAAGGGCGGTCAACTCACCGCTTCCTCGGACTCGAACGTACTCAGAATGACCTGCGCTGTGGTTTGAAGCTGTTCGATCACCTGCTCGGGCGTGTTTGAGAAAAGGCGGCAATGCTTGAGATAGAGGCGCAGGTCTTCATCTGTTTCGAACGACAGGAACGCAGGCGTGGTGTTGGGCGTGCGCCAGTACTGGACTTTGAAGGGAGGCTTTCCCGGGGTGCTGCTCTTGGAAATAACGATTTGTCCCAACCATGTGGCCATATCTGTCGCTCGCGTTAAATGAAGTTACATCGGCGGAGTCCGATTCGTCCAATGACCAAAGTGATTCTCCATTTGGCTATCGGCAGTTAGTCCTTTGTTTCTAGATCGATACGCATAAATGATGGCCAGTATCGGCGCCGCCAGAAGCACCCCCCAGAAGCTCAGGAACAATCCCAGCACGATGGGCGTCAGGATCGACGCCCAGATGGGTACCCGTGCGGTGCGCCGCATCAGGTAAGGCTGAAGCACCAGGCCGTCCACGACTGCGATCACGGCGTACAGCATGAACACGTAGATCAGGCTCATGAAGCCGCCGGAAACCGTTGCCGCAATGGCCGGGCCGATCAGCGAGATCACCGGTCCCAGGTGCGGCACAAACTGGAAGACCGCCGCCAGCGCAGCCCATGCCGGGGCCCACGGCACACCGATAATCAGCAATCCGATCAACCACAACCCGGCCACGCATGCCGCATCCTGAAGCTGGGCGAAGAACCAGCGCTTGAGTGCGTCCCCGGTGATCCGTGCGTGTTCCCGGAATTGCATTTTGCGGGTTCGATGCAGAAGACGCCCCTTTGGTTTACTTGGCGCACCTTGGCGTACACTGTTCGCAAAATCGGAGGCGTTATGAAGCGTTTTCTTTCCGTTCTGATCCTGGCCTCGATGTGCTGCTCCGGTGCGGTTGCGCAGATGGCGCCCAATGCCCAGCGCGGACCGATGCCCGGCTTCAATTTCGAGCCGCCGCGGGCGCTCTCGGGCGACTGGTGGCGCGATCCCGAGATCGTCAACGAGTTGCGCCTCACCGACGCGCAGCGCAAGCAGCTCGAGCAGATCAGCCTGAACATGAAGCTGTCGCTGATCGGTGCGGCCGCCACCGGCGCCAGTGCGGTGGTCAAGGCGGAGAGCGCACTCAACAGCGATCAGCTCGACGAGGCCGCCTACAACCAGCAGTCGACCGCCGCGGCCGACGCAGCGTCGAAACTGGTGCGTGACATGGCCGCCACCATGCTCGCCATGCGCAAGGTCCTGGCGCCGGAGCAGTGGCGCAAGCTGGACACCTTGCGCCGCAGAACACAGCAGGCACGGC
>DAISJI010000143.1:0-1891 GCA_036821585.1 Terriglobales bacterium | reverse complement strand
CCATGAAATTCGGCGTCATCCAGTTTCCCGGCTCCAACTGCGATCAGGACCCCTACTGGGTGCTGGAGCAGGTTGCGCATCAGCCGGTCACGTACCTGTGGCACGAGTCGCAGGACTTGCAAAACTGCGATTTGGTGATTATCCCCGGCGGGTTTTCCTACGGCGACTATCTCCGCACCGGCGCCATCGCGCGCTTCTCACCTGTCATGGAATCGGTGCGCAAGTTCGCGGCCGGCGGAGGACTGGTGCTCGGCATCTGCAACGGCTTCCAGATCCTCACCGAGTCGCATCTTTTGCCCGGCGCGCTGCTGCGTAATGCGGGGCTGAAGTACATCTGCAAGCCGGTCCACGTGCGCATCGAGAACGCAGCGACGCCCTTCACCTCCGCGTGCAAGAAGGGCGATGTGCTGCAAATTCCTATCGGACACATGGATGGCAATTATTTTTGTGACGACGCCACGCTGCAACAACTGAAGCGCGAAGACCGGGTCGTCTTCCGCTACGCGAATGCGCAGGGCGAAATCACCGCCGAAGCCAACCCCAATGGCTCGCTCGACGGTATCGCCGGCATCTGCAACGAAGGACGCAACGTCGTCGGCATGATGCCCCATCCCGAACGTTCCAGCGAGGCCGTGATGGGCGGCACCGACGGCTTCAAGATCTTTGAGTCTGTGCTGAGCGCCGTCACAGCGAAGTAATAAGTAACAAGTAATAAGAAGAAAAAGGTGCGAGCGCGAGCCGAGCGGTTTTCTTATTACTTATTACTTATTACTTCTTGAACGCCTCTTTATTCACCACGTACGGCATCTTTGTCGGATCGCCGCCGTAGTGGTTTTCCAGGACGTCGATCAACCCCTGCACGCAGCGTCCAGCCATGCCCTTCATCGGATCGGTGGACAGGCGCGTGATTTTTCCCGCGCTGGCAAAGTGCGGATAGAGCCGGCAGCGGTCCTCGATCGCGGGATCGCGCAGCGGTGAATCGGCGGCCAGCGGCTCTTGCTCGTAAACGTCCAGCGCCGCCCCGGCAATCCAGTTTTCCTTCAGCGCCTTGGCCAGCGCCTTCTCCTCGACAACCGGGCCGCGCGACGTGTTCACCAGCATGGCCGTCGGCTTCATCATGTGCAGCGTCTTCTCATTGATCAGGTGGAGCGTGGGCGTGTCGCTTTCCTCCGGGCGGATCAGCGGCACGTGGATGCTGATGTAATCGGCCTCGCGCAGCGCCTCCTCCAGCCCCACGTACTTGATCCACGTCCGCTCCCGGCATACGCCGGTCGCTTGCCGCAGGTCCTTGATTTTCTGGATGCCAACCACGAATTCATGGTTCTGGTACGCCGGGTCGTAGCAGAGCATGTTCATGTCGAAGCCGTTGCACTTCTTGATCATCGCCAGCCCGATGCGCCCGGTGCCGACGATCGCGATCGTCTTGCCGGTGACCTCGTCGCCCAGGAACGGCAGGAACGGATGCCACGCGCCCCACTTGTTTTCGCGCAGAAGTTTTTCGGCGTCCCACATCCGGCGGGCGAGTGCGCCCAGCATGAAGAAAGCGAATTCGGCGGTGGCTTCGGTCAGGACATCGGCGGTATTGGTGAACGGGATCTTGTACTGGTTGGCGTCGGCGCGGTTGATGTTGTCGAAGCCGACCGCGATCTGCGCCACGACCTTCAGCCGGCCCTTCCCGGCCTCGAACACTTCCGCGTCGATCGGATCGCGCAGCGTGGTAATCAGGCCGTCGATGCCGCTGCTGACTTTTTCCAGGATCAGCTTCTTCGGCGGCGCCTCGGGCCCGGGATAGACTTCGACCTCGTAGCCGCGCCGGCGCAGCAGGTCAATCGCCTCCCCGATCTGGCAGGTGGCAAAAACGCGGAACTTCTTGTCGGCCATTTCCTCTCCC
>DAISJI010000142.1:2981-6648 GCA_036821585.1 Terriglobales bacterium | reverse complement strand
GCGTTCAGGCACTGCACGGTGCCGTCGATGATCTTGCCGAGGCCGTCCTTGAACTTGCCCTCGTCAACGATGTCGCGGTTGGTGAGCGCTTCGGTCACGGACAGGGCGCTGCCCACAAACGACAGCGCGGCTTCCTTCTTGTCGCTCCCGGATTTTGCGCCAAATAGGGCTTCGCTGATGATCGTTTTGTTGGGCTCGGCGCAGCGTGCGGGAAGTGCGAGCACGATGAGCGCGGAAATCAGGCAATAAAAAAGCCGCTCAAGGCGGCGATGCGTGGTCATAGTTGTAAGCTGCCAGTTGCTAGTTGTCGAAATTCGTAATTCGTAATCCGTGGTTGCGAATTACGGATTACGTTTTATCTTGCCGCGGCAGACGAATACGTCCGCACGAAGTCTTCAACCGAGCGCACGTACACATCGGCGAAGTCCACCACCGGCCGGCGTTCCTCGATCAGCACCATCGCCTCGTCGAGCGAGTAGCCCAGCACGCGCAGTACAGCCAGCGCCATCATGGGCGCGCGGTGCACGCCGGCGGCGCAGTGGATGAACAGCTTGCCGCTGCCGTCGGAGTTGAGCGCGTCGAGGGCGAACTCGATGCCGCGCTGGAAAACTTCCGCCGGCTTGGGCTGAAAGTCATCGTCCACCGCATTCCACAAGACCGCGATGCCGTAGGGCCGGGCGAGCCTGGTGTCGTCGAATTCCACCTGCATGTCGATGATGTGGGTGACGCCCATGCGCGCCACCTTGTCCATTTGTTCTTCGGTCCAGATGCCCCCGCCGAGCGCGATCTGGTCGGTGATCCAGGTAAGGTCCATGATGAGTTCTGAGTTCTGAGTTCCGAGTGCCGAGTCAGGAATTACTCAGCACTTGAGGACTCACCACTCTGCACTTCCATCATACAGATTCAGCGCGCGCGCTGTCCGTTGCCGGCGATTACCAAGGTCACCCCATCACGCCGCTTTCGGAACCCGCCTCGGCGGCGTTTTCCGCTTCGATGATTTGCAGTCGCTCCAGCAGGATCTCCGCCAGGGAAGGCCCGGGGAGCGATTCCTCTTCCGCCTGCTTGGCGGGCGTCGTGTCCACCAGGTCGAACAAAAACTTGGCGTGCTGGTAGCTGCCCTTCTTCGCCTGCGCGATGAGGGCGTCGATGATATCGGGATGCGCTTCGAGAATCTTCTGCTCGCGCTGGCGGAAGACTTCCGCCTTGTTCGGGCGGCGAGGATCGGATTGTGTATCGGATGTCGTCATAAATACGAAAGGCGCGCCGGGGAGCGACGCGCCTTGCCGAGTGTTTTTCTACCACTCTTAATTTAAGAATAGCAGATTGGAGGGGGTAAACCGGACATGGTTTTGAAGAATATATTTCTCCTTTTATCAAAGACTTGCGCCGATTTGTGACGTGAAGGGGGCTTGACAAGAAATTTCCACAGGCAATTCCCGCCAAGGATAAGTGTTTCGTGTTGAGACGACGGTAGCGCCAGCAGGGCGAACCGCCGCCGATGCCGAGATGTTGGTCGCTGAAGGTGAATCCGTTGTGTCCAGGGCCTCCGCAAGAGATTCAGTGGACGGTTCGTCCTCGGGGTCCTCCAGCAGCACGTCGTACGACAGCATGTGGCGGCGCTTCTGCGGGAGCACCATGAGCTTGCGATCGATAAATAACTGCGAGAGCGTATCGATCGCGTCCATCAATAAGCGGCGAACATGCCGATCGGTAAGGTGCAGCATCTCCGCCACTTCTTCCTGGGTGTACTCCTGAAAAATCAACCGCTTGATGATCTCGCGGTATTTCGCTTCCAGCAGTTCCAGACAACGCTCCACGTCGTGGACGAAGATGACCGAGTCTTCGAAGTAAGCGTGGTGGATGGTGGTGACGCGTGTGCGAAAGAACTCGCGGCCAAGGATCGACGGCACACGACCGAGTTCATGCGACATGTCGTAATAGCGGCGCAGCATGGCGACACTAGGATTACGGAATGCCCGCAGAGGCAGGGGAGGGTAAACTGTGTCGTTCATGCGCATGTGCCTCCCAGGAAATCGGCAAACGCCAGCAGCGCCGCGAGCACGCCGGAGATCGCGGCGTACATGGCCTCCATGGCGGAAACCGGAGCGTTCCCGCCGCGCGGTGTGACGGGTGGCAATTCGTTGATAGCGTGGGCGCAGGATGCGCAGTACACTGCTTCGCCGCCCTGCGGACGGAGCCACAGCCCGCCGCAGCGCTCGCAGTATTTCAGTTCCAGCTTCGGGTATTGAGATGACAGCACGATTCCTCCTGAAAAGAAAAAGCCCCACGCCGAAGGCCGCGCGAAGAACGGCTCGCGAAGCATCGGCGCAGGGCAAGTTTTGTAACGTTGGCCTGCGAAAGACTATTTAGTTTTTATGACCGCGGCCCGCGCTCCTCCGGCCCCGGTTGACCGGGTGCCGGGAAGACGCGGGGTTTAAGTATCGAGCAAGAACCCGCCCAGGTCGTTCCTGCGGCGGAAGTAACCTTCCTCGTAACCGGACTTGAGCACCCGGCCGTTGTGTACGACGACGGTCAGGTGGCCGTTGAACCGCATCTTCCACAACAGCCGTTCGGTGGACGCGGAGAGTAGTTCGCCGGCCTGGACCTTGCGCCGAAGCTCGATGAGGATGCGTTCGTCGGCGGTGCGGAGTTCGGCTTCGGTGGAAAGGGAAGGAGAGGATTGCAAGGGAGAACGGCGGCGTTCCAGGGCGGTGCGCGAAGCAACCCCGCGCACGGCGGGAACAGCGCCGGAAGGAGTGGGGGAGACCGTTTGGTCCGAACCGGGCTGGGGTCCGGGAACGGGACACGACATGTTATCCATGCGGCATGCCCTTTACAAAAAGCTATAACGATTTGGTTACTCTATAGCTCGCGACAAACAACTGTCAAGAACTCTATGTCTCTTTGCAAATAACATCTTGCGCGTACTATAGCTGCAAGCTATAATCCGGGGTAACAACATGAGCTTTCAGAAATTGCAGGACAGGCTGCGGAGAAGGCTGCTGGCGCAGATCGCGGCGGGACAACTCACCGGCCTGGGGCTGGCCGACATGACCGGGTTCCAGCAGGCGCATATTTCCAACTTCCTGAACCGCAAGCGGGCGCTGAGCCTGGCGGCGATGGACCGGGTGCTGGACGCGATGCGCTGGTCGGTGGTGGACCTGATGGAGGATGCGGAGCTGCAGCCGCGCGTGGAGCGCATGTCGCCGCCCGCGGACGACTACGAAAACGTGGCCCTGGTGGAGGGCGCGAACGGGTTGGCGCAGCCCATCGTGGCGGCGCACCACGTGCGCGAGGTGCTCAAGTTCAAGCGCAGCTTCCTGCGGCGGTTGCGCCCGGACGCGGCCAGCGCGCGCGCGCAGTGGCAGCGCTTCGTGCTGGTCAAGGTGGACTCGCGCGAGGGCATGAGCATGTACCCGCGCATGATGCCGGGGGCGACGCTGCTCATCGACCGTCACTACAACTCGTTGCACCCGTACCGCCGCGCCGAGCGCAACATGTACGCGGTCCGTTACGCGGGCGGTTGGACGATCAAGTACGTGGAAGTGGCGGGCAAGACGCTGGTGCTGCGCCCGGAGAACCAGGAGTACCCAGTGTCGGTAGTGAGCATCGGGGAGAACGAATCCGCCACCGACTACATCCTGGGACGAGTATGTCACGTGGCGAT
>DAISJI010000142.1:0-2881 GCA_036821585.1 Terriglobales bacterium | reverse complement strand
AAGGATTTCGGATACGATGTGAAGGCGGAGACACTGGCGGGAAAGAGCGAGACGAAGAGCGTATGAGAGTTCATTCACCACCGGGCGTACCTTTCGCGCAAGACGAAGAAGAAGATCAGCCGATCGAGATTCTGACTAACCGACAAACGCAAGGAGCCAACATGGACGCAACACCGGGCATGCCCAGCGGTTCACGGCGCAACGAGGATATCGCGCTGGACCTGATGCGGTTCATCGCCATGACAACGGGATACGGCAAAACGGGAACGCCGGGAGCTGGTTTCCAGGGCGGCGCACCGGCCAAACCGGAGGAATACGCGGAGCACCTGCTCGAGTTGTACGGACGATGCCTGACCGCGGTGCAGGGGAGCAAGTAACGAGAACCGAGAAAAAGAACAAAGCCGCGGAGCGCTCCGCGGCTTTTTCAAGCAGAAATCAAAAATCGAGAATCAGAAATGGCTAGTGGCGGCCCTTCTTGCCCTTCTTCTTCTTGCCACCCTTCTTACCTTTCTTTGCTTTCTTGGCGGCCTTTTTCGCCTTCTTGCCACCCTTCTTTTTCTTCTCCGCCTTCTTGGGTGCCTTCTTGGCGGCCTTTTTCGCGACAACTTTCTTCGCGGCCTTCTTCTTGGGCGCGGCCTTCTTGGCAGCCTTCTTCGCGGCTTTCTCCTTGGCGCCGCCCTTAGGTCCGCCGCCACCACCGCCGCCGGTCTTGCGCGCCGGAGCTGGTGGAGCCGGTGCTACCTTAGCGCCGCCCGCCGGCGTCACTACGCCGCCTCCGGTCATGCCGCCCACGCCGCCGCCGCTCGTGGCTACGGGTTCCTCTTCCTCTTCTTCCTCTTCTTCTTCGAATTCTTCTTCTTCCAGGTTCTCGCCGTACCCGCCGGTGTCGCCGAATTCATCCATGTCGTCGTCGCGTCCGTAAAGGGTTTCGTTATCGAACGTCATGTTTCCTCCTGATAGGCGAGCGCGGCGTCAAGCACCGGAGTAGCTCGCAATGGGCCTCGACAGATTAAGACTGCAGACAACAGAGCCGATGATTCTTCGATTCTTCCTCGAAGCGCCGCGAATTATAGCACGCACAAAAAAGACGCAAGACGTATGGCATACGGCATTTGGAAATCAGCCTCATGCCTCTTGCCTCGTGGGCTGGCGCCGGACTTATTGCGTGCGCACGACCAGCACCGCGCCGGGCTTTGGCCGGGCCACGTTGGAATTGTCCCGTTTCAGCACGGCGACGCTCGTGTTGTAGCGGTTAGCGATGCTCGACAGGGTCTCGCCGCGCTTCACTTTATGGCGTACCGCGCTCTTCTTGGACGCCTGTAAGCTCTTGCTGCTCTTTGCTTTAGCTGGCCTCGATCCCCCAGAAACCCGGCTCTTGGCGGTGACCGCCCGCTCTTCCTCGTCGCCCGCCACCGGCTTGTAAATCTTGAGCGTCCGCCCGGCACGCAGAGTGTTTCCGCGCAGGCCATTCCACTTGCGTATCTTCTCGGCCGGAACGGCGAAATCGTCGGCCACCGACAGCACCGTATCGCCCTTGCGCACGTGGTAGCTCGTCGCCTTCTTCGCGTACGATCCGGAGGCGCCCGGCTCGGCGCGGCGCCCGGGCGTGGCCGGAATAATGAGCTTGCTGTCGGCACTCAATTCGCCGTCCCGCAGGTTGTTCACTTCGGCGATTGCCGACTGCGTGGTGTGGTACTGACGCGCAATCTCGGCCAGCGTTTCACCAGTATTCACCTTGTGATAGCGCCACCAGACCCGCATGTCGAGCGGAATCGCGGCGATTGCCGTCTGGAATCTTTCGCCCGTTCCGGCCGGCAGCGCCAGGTCGAAGCTGCCGTCCTTTGGCGTGGTCATGCGCAGCAGGCTGGGGTTCAACTCCTGCAGCGTCGCGACGCTGGTTTCCACGCATTCGGCCACCAGGCGCAGGTCCACCGGGTAGTTGATGGTCACCTTGTCGGCCTTGAGCGGCGGATCGGGATCCAAATGCACCAGCCCGTACTGCGCCGGGTTCTTTGCCATGATGGTCACGGCGACGATGATGGGCACGTAGTTGCGCGTTTCTTGGGGCAGTACGCCGCGCCGGTAGAGTTCCCAGAAGTCCGCGTAGCCGGTGCGTTCCACCGCGTGCTGCACCGTTCCCGGACCGGAGTTGTACGCCGCCAGCGCCAGGTACCAATCGCCGAACTGCTTGTACAAATCCTTCAGGTGACGCGCGGCCGCCCGGGTGGCTTTAACTGGGTCCTGGCGCTCGTCCACCCACCAGTTGCGGGCCAATCCGTAACCGGAAGCGCGGCTTGCCATGAACTGCCACATGCCGCGAGCGCCCACCCGCGACAACGCCAGTGGATGGAAACCGCTCTCCGCCTCGGCCAGGTACATCAGGTCCTGCGGCACGCCCTCTTCCTTGAGCGTCTTCAGGATCATGTCGCGGTAGCGCCCCGAGCGCACCAGCGCGTGCTCCAGCGTCCCGCGTCCGCGGCTGGAGAAGTAGCTGATGTAGCGCGCCACTTCATCGTTGAGTACGAGCGGCAGGTCGCTCTTGATGCCGCGCATCTCGACCTCGGCGCGCGCCTTGATGTTGGGATCGATCGGGAACGTGATCTCGTTGGCCTCGTCAATCGGCGCCGGTTCCGCCTTCTGCTCGGTAAAGCCATCGCCCTGCTGGAGCGCGATCATCTCCAGGTTGTTCACGCCCTCGACCAGCTTTTCAAATTCCGCCTGCAGCCGCTCGTTGTTGCGGATGTCCTGCCCGGAAAGCAGCAGCACGTTGAAGGCGCGGTCGAACGAGTCCTTGGCGGCGTCCAGGTGTCCGGCGGCGTAATTCGCGCGGCCCGCCTGGTACTCCTTCTCCACCCTCGCGATCAGCGTTTCGACCGGATCG
>DAISJI010000141.1:0-6667 GCA_036821585.1 Terriglobales bacterium | reverse complement strand
CCCTATGTTTGCCGCTGCTCTTTTTCTCGTACTCTTAACCCGCTACTCGTTGCCGCCTTCGCCGCTCCAATCAATCCCGCGTGCTCGTTGTTGATCACCGTTACCGTCATCGCGTTTACCAGCGGACCCATTCTTCCCTTGTCGTTGAACGCCTTGATAAACCCCGACGTCTTCAGCTTCGGCAGGATCTTCACCGCAATCCCGCCGCCGACGTACACGCCGCCGATGGCCACGAACTTCAGCGCGATGTTTCCCGCCTCCGCGCCGTAGTAAGTGCAGAACACGTCCAGCGCCTGTTCGCAGATCGTATACTTTCCCGCCATCCCGTGCTGCGAGATCAGTGCCGGAACGTCCTTCGCACTTTTCAGCTCCTCCGCCAGCGCCGGCGGCTCTTCCGCGCGTTTGGTGTCGCGCAGGAATTCGTAGATATTCCGCAGCCCTTGCCCGCACACCACGCGCTCGCAACTCACCCGCCCGAACTTTGCCCGCAGGTACCGGTACAGGTCCACTCCGAGATCGTCGATCGGCGCGAAGTCCGAGTGCCCGCCTTCGGTCGGGACCGGTAAATGTGCGCCCTTGTACCAGAGCAGGCCGCCCTCGCCGAGTCCCGTCCCGGCCGCGATCAGCGCGCGGTTTCCCTCCGCCGGTTTTCCTGCTTGCAGGATCACCAGTTCTTCCGGCTTCATCGCCAGCGCGCCGTAGGCGTACGCCACCAGATCATTGAGGAGAAGCGTTTCTTTGAGCGCGAGGCTTTTTGCGAGAACTGCGCCGTCGATTGCCCACGCCAGGTTGGTGGCCGTGACTTTGTTTTGCAGCACCGGCCCGGCCACGCCGAAGCATGCCGCTTCCACCGTGCCCGGGTTGTTCGTCAGGAATCCGCGGATGACATCGTCGAGCGACCCGAAGTCCCGCGTGCGGTAGTCCTGGTGTGCGCGCATCGCGACGTCGTTGCCGTTGCGCTCGAACAGCGCCAGGCGCGCGTTGGTGCCCCCGATGTCCCCGGCTAGGATCACCGCGTGTCGTTCCTCCAGTGACGTCCTTCCTTCTCCATCAACTGATCGCTTTCGTGCGGCCCCCACGATCCTGCCGAGTAATTCGGAAACCCGCGCGCCGGCAGCGCTTTCCACACGTCGAGGATCGGATCGACCACGCACCATCCGGCCTCGACCATGTCCGCCCGCTGGAACAGCGTCTGGTCGCCGATCATCCCGTCGTACAACAGCACCTCGTAGCCGGTATTGGGCGCGGTGCCGAAATAATCTTTGTAGTCGAACGACATGTCCACGCCGCCCAGCTGCATCTGCGGCCCGGGAATTTTCGCGCTGAAGTGCAGCGAAATCCCCTCGTCCGGCGCGATGTGCATGGTCAGGTAATTCGACGACATCCTTTCCACCGGCGTGTCGCGGAAGAGCACGAACGGCGCCCGCCGGAAGCTCATCACGATCTCCGTGTGCCGCGACGCCATCCGCTTGCCCGTGCGGACATAGAACGGAACGCCCGCCCAGCGCCAGTTGTCGATGTACAGCTTCAGCGCGACGAACGTCTCCGTCTTCGAATCCGGCGCCACGTCCGGCTCGTTGCGGTACGCCAGCACGCCCTGTTCGTCGATAACGCCATCGCCGTACTGACCGCGAATGGCGCGCGTCAGCACGTCTTCGCTGCTCATCGGCTGGATGGCGTGGATGGTCTTCGACTGCTCGTCGCGCACCGCGTTGGGGCTGAAGGAATTCGGCGGCTCCATCGCCGTCAGGCTGATGAGCTGCATCAGGTGGTTGGGCACCATGTCCCGCAGCGTGCCGGCATTGTCGAAGTACTGCCCGCGCCGCTCCACTCCCACCGTCTCCGCCACCGTGATCTGCACGTGTTCCACGTAGCGGCGGTTCCACACCGGCTCGAAAATGCCGTTGCCGAAGCGGAACGCCATCACGTTCTGCACCGTCTCTTTTCCCAGGTAGTGGTCGATGCGGTAGACCTGGTTTTCTTCCAGGTCCTTCTTCACCGTCGCGTTCAGAGCCTTGGCGCTCGCCAGGTCGGTTCCGAACGGCTTCTCGTACACCACGCGCCGCCACTGCCCGTCGGCCTGCTTGGTGAGTCCGATCGCGCCCAGCTTTTCCGTGATGGTCGCGAAGAACACCGGGCTCGTCGCCAGGTAGAAAAAGTAGTTTCCGCCGGTCTTGTGCCGCTCATCGACCGTCTTCAGCGTCTCCGCGATTTTTTCGAACAGCTTCGGATCGTCAAAAGCTCCGCCGGAGTAATAAATCCGGCTCACCAGCCATTCGACCTTGCTCTCTTCCAATTCGCCGGTGGCGAACAACCGCAGTCGCTCGGCCATCATGCCGCGGAACTTCTCCTCCGAGTAGTCGTCGCGCCCGGTGCCCACCACCGCGAACTGCTCCGACACCAGCCCGCTCTTCAGCAGGTTGTACAGCGCCGGGATCAGCTTGCGCGACGTCAGGTCTCCCGTCGCGCCGAAGATCACCATCACGCACGGCCCGGTGGGCTTGGGTTTCGGCGCCTCCGGCGGATTCACTGCTGCATGACTTGCCGCTTGGCTCATTCGTTGTTTTCCTCTGCGTACCCCTGCGTCCTCTGCGGTGAAGTTCTACTTTCCGTCCTTCGCCGCTTCAATGTGTCCGCCGAACTTCTGCCGCATCGCGCTCAGCATCTTCTCCGCGAACGTATGTTCCTGGCGCGACCGGAACCTGGTGTACAGCGCCGCCGACAGCACGTCCGCCGGCACCGACTCCTCGATCGCCGCCATGATCGTCCATCGTCCTTCGCCCGAATCCTGCACGAACCCGGTGTAATTCGACAGCGTTGGGTTCTCCGCCAGCGCCATCGCGGTCAAATCCAGCAGCCACGACGCCACCACGCTTCCGCGCCGCCACACTTCAGCGATGTCGGCGACGTTGAGGTCGTAGCGCATCTCCGCCGGCAGTTCCGGCGAGTTCGCGCTCTTGAAGATGTCGAAGCCCTCCGCGTACGCCTGCATCAAGCCGTACTCAATTCCGTTGTGCACCATCTTGACGAAGTGCCCTGCGCCCGACTTCCCGCAGTAGATGTACCCCTCCTCCGCGGTCCCGTCCATGCTTTTGCGCTCCGGCGTCTTCGGAATGTCGCCCACTCCCGGCGCCAGCGTCTTGAAGATCGGATCCAGACGATCGAAAGCCTCCTTCGGCCCGCCGATCATCATGCAGTAGCCGCGCTCCAAGCCCCACACCCCGCCGCTCGTGCCCACGTCAACGTAATGAATGCCCTTTGGTCCCAGCGCCTTCGACCGGCGCACGTCATCTTTGAAATACGAATTCCCGCCGTCAATGATGGTGTCGCCCGCTTCCAGCACCTGCGCCAATTGCTCAACCGTCTTCTCCGTCGGATCGCCCGCCGGCACCATGATCCACACCGCCCGCGGCTGGTTGAGCTTCTTCGCCAATTCCGCCAGCGACGCCGCACCCTTCGCGCCTTCCTTCTCCAGTGCCGCAATGCTCGCCGGATTCAGATCGGTGACGATGCACTCGTGCCCGCCCCTCATCAGGCGCCGCACCATGTTCGCCCCCATCTTCCCCAACCCCACCATCCCCATTTGCATGCCGTTCTCCTCTGTGTTCCTCTGTGCCCTCTGTGGTGAGTTGTTTTCCTTTGCGCTCTTTGCGGTTATCTTTTCAACGCCGCGCTCACCGCCGCATCCAGCCGCTCCAACCCACTCGCCACGTCCGCCAGGTGCACCCGCAACGCCCGCCGCTTCCTCTCGATCAGCACGCTGAAATCTCCACGCGCCTGCGCCGCCTCCACGATTCCAAACGTGTACTTCTGTCCCGGCACCGGCACGTCTTCCTTGTGGTCGCACGTGATCTGCAGGAAAACTCCCGAGTTCGGCCCGCCCTTGTACGCCTGTCCGGTCGAATGCAGGAAGCGCGGCCCGAATCCCAGGCACGTCGCGTTCTGCGTCGCATCGCGCACCCTGTGCCGCGTCTTTTGCAGCGCCGCTTCATTTCCCGCGTTCATCGGCACGTACGCCAGCAGCGCGAAGTAATCTCCCGGCGTCAGCCGCGACAGGAAACTCCGCAGCACCTCCTCCAGCGTCTTTCCTCCGGCAATCGCGTTCCAGTTTGCATCGTCGGTGAACAGGCTGATTCCATCCTGCTCGAAGCGCGCAGTTTCCTTCGGCAGCGACCCCTTTTGCTCGTACTCCGTAGTCAGAGCCTTGGTGACGATCTTGCTTGCCTCCACGTCCGGCTGGTCAAACGGATCGATCCCGATCACCGACCCCGCCACCGCCGTCGCAATTTCCCAGCGGAAGTATTCCTGCCCGATCTCGTACGCATCCTTCACCTCGATGCGCACCACCGGCATCCCGGCCTTCTCCAGCGCGTCCACCTTGGCGTCCTGCTCCGCGTCGGGCGCCGTCGCCAGCCGCAGATAGACGAACAGGCGATCGCTTCCGTACTGTGCCGGCGCGCCGATCGACTCGCGGTCCACCGGGATGATCCCCTTGCCGTTCTTGCCCGTGCTTTCGGCGAGCAACTGCTCCAGCCACGCTCCGATATCGTGAATCCCCGGCGACGCGAACACCGTCACCTTGTCGCGCCCGCGTTTCGCCACCGTCCCCACGATCGCGCCCAGCAGTACGCCCGGATTCTCGCGCGCCGGGACCGTCGGCCCGCACGCCTGCACCATCTCCTCGGTGGACTCCAGGAATTTCCTGACGTCGATTCCCGCCACCGCCGCCGGCACCATCCCGAAATTCGATAGCGCCGAATAACGCCCGCCGATCGACGGCACCCCGTAGAAGATGTCCCGAAACTTGTCCGCTTCCGCCACCTGCTGCATCTTCGACCCCGGATCCGTGATGGCGATAAACCGGCTGCCAGGTTCAGAAGATGGTTGCCCCACCCTTGTCGATCCCGCTTTTGGCGAGGCTGGGTGGGGATTTTCCTTGAGCACATTCTTCACCTTTTCAAAGAAATACTGCTTGAAGATGTTCGGCTCCAGCGTCGATCCCGATTTGCTCGCCACGATGAACACCGTGTTCTTCAGATCGACCGCCTTCTCCACCGCTTGCACCTGTTCCGGATCGGTCGAATCCAGGATGTGCAACGACGGGTAGCCCGGCTGTTTGCCGAACGTCATCGCGGTTACTTCCGGACACAGGCTCGACCCGCCCATCCCCAGCAGCAGTGCGTGCGTGAATCCCTCGCGCTTTACTTCTTCCTGCAGATCGAGCAGCGGCTTCAGGTTCGCGATCTGGCCGGTGGTAATCCCGAGCCATCCCATCCACTTCGCTTCGTCCGCGTTCGTCCACAAGCTCGCGTCCATCTTCCACAGCCGCGCGACCTTGTTGTTCTTTTCCCAATCGTCCAAGGTCTCCTCAACCGCCTTGTGGTCGGCCTCGGACAGGGAATAGCGGATATCTTCGATCTTCGACGTTGGCGTTGCTGAGTTCTTCTCGATCGCTCCAATCACCTGTTCGAACGACTCGCGGAACAGACGCACGCCATCCACCAGCAGGTCCGCCGTGACCTTTTCCATCGAAACGCCGGCTTTGGCCAGCGCATCCATCGTCGCGTCGGCTTCACTCACGCCCTGCGTCAGCGTGACCGTCGGATTCCCGTGATCGCGAAACGCGTCCATCGTTGCCGGCGGGACGGTGTTGACCGTGTCCGGCCCGATCAGTGAATCCAGGTACAGCACGTCGGAATACTTCGGATTTTTCGTCCCCGTGCTTGCCCACAGCACGCGTTGCGTCCGCGCGCCCTTCGCCGCCAGCGCCTCCCAACGTGTTCCGGAAAAAATCTGCTGGTACTTGCGATACGTCTGCTTGGCGTTGGCGATCGCCGCCTTGCCCTGCAGCGCGCGCAGACGAGCCGCTTCCTCCGGCGAACTGGCCGCCTTCGCCTTCTCCTCCAGTTGCTTGTCGATGACCGTGTCAATGCGGCTGACGAAGAAACTTGCCACGCTCGCGAGCTTGGAGATGTCTTTCCCCTCCGCGGCGCGCTTCTCCAGCCCTGCGATGTACGCCTCGGCAACTTTTTCGTACGCCGACTGCGCGAACAGCAGCGTCACGTTGATGTTGATGCCCTCGCTGATCAGCGCCTGGAATGCCGGCACTCCCTCGGGTGTTCCCGGCACTTTGATCATCACGTTCGGCCGCTCAATTTCGCCCCACAGCCGCCGCGCCTCCTCCTGCGTTCCTTGCGTATCCAGCGCCAGCAGCGGCGACACTTCAATGCTCACGAATCCGTCGCGGCCCTTGGTTTGGTCGTACACCGGCCGCAGCACGTCGCAGGCGTCGCGGATGTCGCGCACCGCGATCCGCTCGAATTTCTCCGACGCGCTCAGCTTCTGCCGGTTCAGCTTCGCCAGGATGTCGTCGTAATCCTTGCTGCCGGAAATGGCTTTCTCGAAGATCGATGGGTTCGACGTGACGCCCCGCAGGTCGTCCTCATCCACCAGCCGCTTCAGTTCGCCGCTCGTGATCAGCGTCCTGCGAATGAAATCCAGCCAGATCGCCTGCCCGAGCGCCGTCACCACCCGGAGCGGATTCTTCTTCTCTACTGCCACCGTTGCCATACATCCCCCACACGCCAAAAACTTGACGAACTGTCATCCTGAGCGAGGATGCCGCATAAAGCGATCGCCCGCTTTTGGCGATCGCACGCGGCATCCG
>DAISJI010000140.1:5416-6745 GCA_036821585.1 Terriglobales bacterium | reverse complement strand
GCGAAATCGTCGAAAGCTGGGAATTCCCTATCGCTGCCTGGCTTGCCCGCAAGTATCCGGACAACGTCAGCATTTACTGGGAAGGCGAGCTCAACACCGCCCGCCTCGCCAACACGCTGCCCCGCATCGTTCCGCTGCTCGACGAAGATGCCACCGTCGAGCCCGACGTGCCCTGGCGCGAATGGATTGATTCCGCGCGCGGCGAGCAAAACGAAGTGAAATGGCTCGTCGATTGCTTCTCCGCCCTCGACCTCCCGGATCGCCTGAAGTCGGAGTTGTTCGAGTCGCTGGAACTCCCCATCCGCCTCGATCTTCAGGAGCTTCCCGCCACCCGCACCCACGCGCGTCGTCCCACCCGCGATCTCTACCTTCACGACGCTCCCCTCCTGCAGCGCAAGGACGTCTCGCTAGACCGCGAACTCTCGTCGCCGCTGAAACTCCGCCGCCTCTCCGCAGCGGACTCCGCCGAGATCATTGACATGGCGCGCGCGGCCCTCACCGTCCGTTACCGCGGCCTCTACGGCATGACCTATCCCGCTCTACCCGTCTACGAAGCTGCACCGGGCCGCGGCCTGCAGATTTTTCTTTGGGGAGTTCCGCCCGCGCGCCGCCTGCCCCTGCGCTCGTACGCCTGCGGCATCACGCTGAAAAACGGCGTGCCCATCAACTACCTGGAAGCGATCGCGCTCTTCGACTGGGTCGAGATCGGCTTCAACACCTACTATGCTTTTCGCGAGGGCGAGACCGCCTGGGTCTACGCGCAGGTATTGCGGGCGCTGCGTCCGCTGCTGGGCATGAACGTGGTTTCCGTCTACCCGTATCAGATTGGTTTTGAAAACGAGGAGGCGATCAAGTCCGGCGCTTTCTGGTTCTATCGCAAGCTCGGCTTCCGTCCCGGACGTCCCGACCTGGCCGCGTTGTGCGAAGCGGAAGAGAAGAAGATCGCTGCCGACCGCTCGCACCGGACATCCGCGCGCAATCTGCGCCGCCTCGCCGAAGGCCACATCTTTTACGAGCTGCCGGGAACACTGATCGGCCGGTGGGACCGCTTCCGCACCCGCTACCTGGGTCTGGCCGTGAACCGGAACGTCGGTGCCGACTTTGCCGGCAACACAGCCAGGTACCGCCGGGCCGCATCCGCTTTTCTTGCCAAGTCCCTCGGAGTTCCCTTGGACGAATTTCACGATTGCGAGCGCGATGCCTTTGAAAGCTTTGCCGTCGCCCTCCATCTCGCGCCGGAGATTTCCCGTTGGAGCGCCGCCGACAAAGCCGCCCTGGTCCGGATCATCCGCGCCAAAGCCGCCGCCGAAGAGTGGGACTACCTCCGCC
>DAISJI010000140.1:3967-5316 GCA_036821585.1 Terriglobales bacterium | reverse complement strand
GCCGCGGTTACGTTCCCTCGCTCCAGCTCGCCAGGTATTCTTCCTGCTCGGGCGTCAGCCTATCGACCTTGATTCCCATCGACTCCAGCTTCAGCTTGGCCACGCGCTTGTCGAGATCCACGGGAACTGGGTACACCTTGTTCTCCAGGCTCTTGTGGTTCTTCACCACGTACTCGACCGACAGCGCCTGGTCGGCGAAACTCATGTCCATCACCGACGCCGGGTGTCCCTCGGCCGCAGCCAGGTTGATCAGACGCCCTTCGCCCAGCAGGTTGATCTTGCGGCCGTCCTTCATCGAGTACTCTTCGACGAACGTGCGTGTGGTCCGCTTCGATGACGACCCACGCTCCAGCGCCGGGATGTCGATCTCCACGTTGAAGTGCCCGGAGTTGCTGATTACCGCGCCGTCCTTCATCAATTCGAAGTGCTCGCTGCGCAGCACGCTCTTGTTCCCGGTCACCGTGCAGAATATGTCGCCCAGCTTTGCCGCTTCCGTCATCGACATCACGCGGAAGCCGTCCATCACCGCTTCCAGCGCCTTCGTCGGATCGATTTCCGTGACAATCACTTCCGCGCCCAGACCGCGTGCACGCATGGCCAGCCCGCGTCCGCACCAGCCGTAGCCGGCCACCACGAACTTCGCTCCTGCCAGCAGGAGGTTGGTTGCCCGCACGATGCCGTCGATCGTCGACTGGCCCGTGCCGTAACGGTTGTCGAACATGTGCTTGGTGTCCGCATCGTTCACCGCGATGATCGGATACTTCAATACCCCGTCCTTCGCCATGGCGCGCAGACGGATGACGCCGGTGGTCGTCTCTTCGGTTCCGCCGATGATGTTCGCCAGCACTTCGGTGCGCTTGGTCAGCGCGATCGATACCAGGTCGGCGCCGTCGTCCATCGTGATCTGCGGCTTGTGGTCCAGCGCCGCCATGATGTGCGAGTAGTAGGTGTCGTTGTCCTCACCCTTGATCGCGAATACCGGGATGCCGTAATCGCGCACCAGGCAGGCGGCCACGTCGTCCTGCGTCGAAAGCGGGTTCGAGGCGCACAGCGCCACGTCCGCGCCGCCGTCGCGTAGCGTGATCATCAGGTTCGCGGTTTCGGCGGTCACGTGCAGGCAGGCGGAAATGCGCACGTCCTTCAGCGGCTGCGTCTTGATGAAGTCCTTGCGGATGCTCTGCAGCACTTTCATCGACTGGTTCGCCCAGTCCATGCGCTTTCGGCCGGTATCGGCCAGTTCCATACTCTTTACATCACACGCTACGGTCGTCGGTGTCGTTGCCATGTTCTCCTGTTTCTTCGCTTTCGTTTCCATCTGAAATTCTTGGAGTTGTCATCCTGAGCGAGGA
>DAISJI010000140.1:0-3867 GCA_036821585.1 Terriglobales bacterium | reverse complement strand
GGCCTGCGGGTTGCCGCGTCCGAGTCGAAGGACCCCTACTTCTTCCCCGCGTGCGCCACTTCGTGGCTCTTCGCCTGCTCCTTCAGCGTGGCGGCCTTATTGGTCGCTTCCCACGTGAAGTCGGCGTCGGAGCGCCCGAAGTGTCCGTACGCCGCCGTCTTCCGGTAAATCGGACGGCGCAGCTTCAGGCTCTCGATGATTCCCTTGGGCGTGAGCTGGAAGTTCGCGCGCACCAGCGCTTGCAGTTTCTCGGTCGAGATCTTACCGGTGCCAAACGTCTCCACCAGCACGCTGACCGGCTCGGCGACGCCGATGGCGTACGCCAACTGCACTTCGCAGCGGTCGGCCAATCCGGCGGCCACGATGTTCTTCGCGATATAGCGCGCCATGTACGCGGCCGAGCGGTCCACCTTGGTCGGGTCCTTGCCGCTGAACGCTCCGCCGCCGTGACGTCCCATGCCGCCGTAAGTATCGACGATGATCTTGCGTCCGGTCAGTCCGGTATCGCCCATCGGCCCGCCGATCACGAACCGGCCCGTCGGGTTGATGTGGTATTTGGTGTCGGCGTCGAGCAGGTCGGCGGGAATCGTTGCCTGGATAACGTGCTTCAGGATGTCGGCCCGTAGCTCTTCGGTGCTGATGGTTTCGGCGTGCTGCGTCGAAACCACGACCGCGTCCACCCGCACCGGGCGCATGTTCGCGTCGTATTCCACCGTCACCTGCGACTTGCCGTCCGGTCGCAAATACGGCAGCGAGCCGTTCTTGCGCACTTCGGTCAGCTTCATGCACAGCTTGTGCGCCAGCGAAATCGCCGCCGGCATCAGCTCGGGCGTCTCGTTGGTGGCGTACCCGAACATCATGCCCTGGTCGCCCGCGCCGCCCGTGTCCACGCCCATGGCGATGTCGCCGGACTGCTTGTTAATGCTGGAAATCACCGCGCACGTGTTCGCATCGAACCCGTACAGCGCGTTGTCGTAGCCGATCGAGGCCACCACTCCGCGGACCACCGACTGGAAGTCCACGTACGCCTTGGTTGTGATTTCGCCCGCGATTACCACCAGTCCGGTGGCGGTCAGCGTCTCGCACGCGACCCGGCTGTAAGGGTCCTGCTCGAAACAGGCATCCAGAATCGCGTCCGATATCTGGTCTGCGATTTTGTCGGGATGACCTTCCGTCACCGACTCTGAAGTGAACAAAGAACGGTTCTTCGACAACTGCTCCTCCTCAAACGATTGCGTTGCGGTTCCTGCGGTGCTCCCGGTACACGCCTTTTTGCGGGGAAGGGAGGCTCAAACTGCCACTCTGCGGGAGGGGGTAACCTCTATTGAAAGTAACAGACTCCGCCCGACACCGCAACGCCATTGTAATCTCCCGGACCTGACCATTAGAGCGCCAGACGGGCCGGAATCGCACTCCCGAATCATTGAATGGCAGTTTTCGCGGCTTGAGTGGCAGCCCGCATCCGGACCGCTATTCCCGAATGCCCTGCGGGGTCAGTATCACCGTTCTCTTCTGATTCTCCGCTCCCAGCGGCGGCAGCAGTTTATCGTTGTGGCTGACTTCGATTCCGCCGGCGTTCTCCGTCACTAATATGACTTGCTTCGCCGCGCGCACCACCCGTTCGCTATTCGCCGGAAGCATCCCGTTCGACACTACTTTCCCGTCCGCCTTGATCCAAACCCGCGCATCCTCTTTCGCCCGTATCTTCACCACGAATTCGTCCGCCGGAGCGCCGGATGTCGTTTGCGGATTCTCCGGCGCCGTGCTGGCAGGGATCGCTTGCTTCTGCGCGGTGTCCACCGGCGCTTGCACGGGAGTCTGTTTCGCCGGCGTGGGCGTGGTGGTCGGCTGCTGTGCTACGGGTGCCGGTGATTGCTGTGATGGCGTGGCTACGGATTGCACCGGCGTCGCTTCGCGCCTCAGCTTGGCCCCGCCGTACTGCGCGTAATACGACTTGGCGGCAAACCCGACCGCCACCACCAGCGCCACGATGATCAGCAGTCCCCACGGGATGCGTATCGGCTCGGGCTTTTCGGGTTCCGCTTCCTCGAACGTGGGCGGCGCGTGCTCCGGACGGCTCAACTTCCCCGCCGCCTGCGCCTCGTTGACCGCGATCACGTAGTCGGCGACCGACTGGTCCTCGTCGATGCCCAGGTATTTCGAATAGGCGCGGACGAACCCTTTATTGAAGATCCCGCCCGGAAGCTTGTCGAAGTCCTGTTGTTCCAGGGCGCGCAGCGACCGCGTGCCGATCTTGGTGGCCTCTGCGATTTCCTCCAGCGTGATGCCGCGCATCTCCCGCTCGCGCTGTAGCCGCTCTCCGAAAGTGCCCACCCACACGACCTCGCCCGACCGCCTGTAAGTAGCCAGTTGTTATGGAATCGAGCAATAGCATCTTAGGTTTAGCCCGATTCGCTGTCAAACTCGGGTGCCCCACCCTTCCGCCCGCTGACCGGGGTCCCCGGCGCGCGCCGCTTTTGCGCGTGCTGGGGTGGTTGGGCGGAGGGTGGGGACTTCCGATGCGCCTCGTACACCGTATGCCGTACCCGTACGCCGCCCCGACGCCTCTTTTTGCCCCGCAACTTGTGCTTCCACACTATAATCAGCCACACTTGAGTGGAACTCTCCCGATGAGCGACGCCGACGCCCCCGCCACCGACCGCATGCGGCACTCGCAGGAGTTGGCCATTTTCCACGACGTCGCCAAGGCGCTCACGTCGTCGCTCAACCTCGACTCCATCCTGCAGACGATCATGGCCAAGGTCGCCGAGTACTTCCGGCCCGACACCTGGTCCCTGTTGATGGTGGATGAGGCCGCCGACGAGCTCTATTTCGCCATCGCCGTGGGGGACGCCGCCGACGCCCTCAAGTCCGTCCGGCTCCATATTGGTGAGGGGATCGCCGGATGGGTGGCCAGGAACGGCGAGGCCCTGGTCGTCCCCGACGTTTACAACGACGCCCGTTTCGCCAAGCGCATCGACGAGATGACCAAGTGGCAGACCCGCTCCATCATCTGCATCCCGCTCAAGGCCAAGCAGCGCGTCCTGGGCGTGATCCAGCTCATCAACGTTCCCATGTCCAGCTTCACCGACAGCGAGATGTTCTTCCTGCGCGCCATTTGCGACTACGCCGCCATCGCCATCGATAACGCGCGCTCCGTCGAACGCATCCAGGAACTCACCATCACCGACGACTGCACCGGCCTTTACAATGCGCGCCATCTTTACAAGACGCTCGAGGCCGAGGTCTATCGCTCCGCCCGCTTCAGCTACGAATTCACCGTCCTGTTCGTCGACCTCGACCACTTCAAGCTGGTCAACGACACTCACGGACACCTCATCGGCAGCAAACTGCTCAACGAGATCGGCTACACCATCAAGAGCCACCTGCGCCTCATTGACTACGCCTTCCGTTACGGTGGCGATGAGTTCGTCGTCCTGCTGCCGCAAACCGGCAAGGATTCGGGCCTGGTCGTCGCCCGCCGCCTGCTCGACTCCTTCCGCAACAGCCGCTTCCTGAAAGACGAAGCGCTGAACCTGAACGTCCGCGCCTCCATCGGCCTCGCCGCCTATCCCGACGATGCCAAGAGCGCCCACGAGATCATCCGCCAGGCCGACGAGATGATGTACGAAGTCAAGAACTCCACCCGCGACAACATCGCCATCGCCCAGCGCGGCCTCTTGCGCTAACCCTCATTCGTAGTACCGGCGTCCCTACAGATTCCCGCTTTGGAACCGATTCGGCGAGGGCGCCTACCTATTAACCATCTAATAACCTTGTGATGTTCGCTGAAAAATTCTGGAGACCCGAATCTTTGGAATCAACAACATAAGCCCGGGTAACCCGGAGTATCCCAAGGCTGTTTTT
>DAISJI010000139.1:3571-6783 GCA_036821585.1 Terriglobales bacterium | reverse complement strand
GCGGAGGCGGCGGTGGCCGTGGCGGCTACGGCGGTGGTGGTGGCGGCGGCGGCGGTCGCGGTGGACGCGGCGGCGGTCGCGGCTACTAAAGCAGGCGCTGGGCTTTAGGCATTAGGCTTTAGGAAAAGCAAAGGCAAAGGACACGTGGGAGCACGAAGGGTGCTCGCGTGTCCTTTTGCTTCGTTAGCCGCTGTTGTAACGCAGATCAAGACAACTCACCGCAGAAGACGCGGAGGAACGCGGGGGAACACCCCCGGCCTAGCCAAAACCGGGCTAGACCGGGGCACCCGGCGGATGCTGCAAGCGTGAACAGCAGAAATACCGCTGCCGTTCGGATGTGCATAACGTTAAGGATGCAAATAAAGCCGCCGGCATTTGCCGACGGCTGAGAGCTGAGAGCTGATAGCTCCTCAGAACGGAATATCGTCGTCCGTGATCTGTGATCCGGACGCGGCGGGTTCGGGTTCGGGGGTGCGCTGGTCCATGTTGTTGCCGCCCGTCGATGCGTTGCGCGATTGGGCGCCGCCCTCGCCGCTTCCGCCAGACTGGCCACCGCGTCCGCCGAGCAGGACGAGTTCGTTGACGATGACTTCCGTCTTGTACTTCTTCTGGCCAGTCTCTTTGTCGTCCCAAGAACTGGTCGAGAGCTTACCCTCGATGAAAATCTGCGAGCCCTTCTTGCAGTACTCGCCGATGATTTCCGCGGTGCGCTGGAAGGCAACGAGGTTGTGCCACTCGGTACGCTCCTGCCAGTTGCCGTCCTTGTCCTTGTGGCGGTCGCTGGTGGCAATGCTGAACTTTGCGACCGGCATGCCGCCGGGGGTGAATTTGACTTCGGGATCTTTGCCGAGATGTCCGATGAGGATTACTTTGTTCACGCTGCGCGACATAGAAGTGCTCCTGTGAAAGCGGGAGTTTAACATTTAACGCCTGCGGTGCGAGGTGGGAGGGTGAGGAAAACTGAGGATTAATTCCTGAAATGGGCGAGGATTGCGTAATCGGTAATTGGTAATCGGTAATCGGGAGGTGGGTTTCAGTTCACTGTTCAGGTCGCCTATTCACACGAAGTCCGCAAGGGCAGCACGAAGGCTAGTTCACTGGGAACGCGCTATGGTCGGGATTCTCGACGGATCAGACGGGCTGGCTGCCCGCCCCGGTAGCCGCAAGCCGAGAGCCAGAAGCCGGTGACTTACGTCACAATCTCGCTTGTAAGTTGCTGAAAATACTAAATCAAACTTTGCCGCCCAACCTCCCCAACTGCCGCTGGGTGCGTGAAATGCCCCATTCGGCACATTCCCATCGCCATTTTCTACCTAGAGGTCAACAATGGTTCGATTTTCGTGTGCCGGGAGACCATTATCCCAGCGGTAGCAACTACCGGGAACCGTGTTCCCGCAAGGGTGAGGCTAAATGAGCACAAGCACGCAGATCCCCCCGACTGCCCCGGCGCTCGCCGGCGGCCCCGTAACGAACCCCTCTTTAGTGCAGATTTCGTCGCCGGTTGAAGACGCCATTCGTCAGCGCATCGTTGAAGAGCGCGCCCGCCTGGAGCGGGAAGCAGGGCTGACGCATAGAGAGCTCCATCACTTCCACAAGCCCATCGAGCGCCCCTTTACCAAGGACCAGCGTTACCGGACCACGCTGCTCTTCGGCGGCCTCACCTGGAAACACGAAAAGTTGGTCCACGGCGGGCTAGAGGGCCTCGGCTACAAGTGCGAAGTGGTGCCGGTGGCCGACGTCAAAGCCTTTCAGCTCGGCAAGGAATACGGCAACAACGGCCAGTGCAATCCGACGTACTTCACGGTCGGCAACCTGGTGCAGTACCTGCAAAAGCTGGAAGAGTCCGGCATCCGGAAGGAAGACCTGATCGGGAACTACATCTTCTTGACTGCCGGCGCCTGCGGGCCTTGCCGGTTCGGCATGTACGAAGCCGAATACCGTCTTGCCTTGCGCAACGCCGGGTTCGATGGCTTCCGCGTGATGTTGTTCCAGCAGTCCGGCGGCCTGAACCAGGCCGACGCCGAAGCCGGTCTGGAAATGAATCTCGACTTCTTCCTCAACCTGCTCAACGGACTGAACATGGGCGACATCATCAACGAGGTCGGCTACCAGGTGCGTCCGTTCGAAGCGAACGCCGGCGAGACCGACGCCGTCCTCGACGAAGTAATCGACTACATGCACGAGGTGCTGCGCAAGAAGTCGCCGTGGTCGGTGGAAGAGAAGTTGGGCGCGATTGCCGACAAGATTCCGATGAAGGGAACGGTCGAATACCTGGGCAAGTTCCTCAACCAGCTCTACAGCGACGACTACATGGTTGGGTTGGCGCACGTGAGGGAGCGCTACAACAACATCAAGGTGGACCGCTTCCGCGTGAAGCCGATCGTCAAAATCACCGGCGAGTTCTGGGCGCAGACCACCGAGGGCGACGGCAACTTCAATATGTTCCAGTTCCTCGAGAAAGAGGGCGCGCAGGTCGTGGTGGAGCCGATCGGGACCTGGATCATGTACATGATCCACCAGGTGGTGCAGAAGATCCGCGACACGAAAGGCCTCGAAGAGGGTGCGGTCATGCCTCCGTCGTGGCGGCTCGATAAGCAGGCCAAGATCGAGTGGAAGTACCGCAACAAGCTGATGAAGTTGAAAGCGGCGGAAGTGATCTTCTCCCGCGAGTATCACCGCATCATCGACGCGCTGGGCGGCACGGCGCACCGGCTGGTGGACCAGTACGAGCTGCAGCGCATCGGCCATCCCTACTACAACTCGCGCGCGGGCGGCGGCGAAGGACACCTGGAAGTGGCGAAGAACATTTACTACTCGAACCGCGAGCTGTGCCACATGGTGCTGTCGCTGAAGCCCTTCGGGTGCATGCCGTCCACACAGTCCGACGGCGCGCAGTCGGCGGTGGTGTCCCACTACAAGGACATGATTTTCCTGCCCGTCGAGACTTCGGGCGAGGGCGAAATCAACGCCCACAGCCGTGTGCAGATGGCGCTCGGCGAAGCCAAGGCCAAGGCGAAGCTGGAGTTCAAGGACGTGCTCAGCAAGCTGGGCAAGACGGTGGACGAACTGAAGGCGGTTGCCGACCAGCATCCGGAGATGTCCACCGGGCTGTATCACGTGCCGAAGTACAAAGGCGTGATCGGGACGGCAGCGAACTTCGCCATCCACGTCGCCGAGAAGATGGGCGCCAGCGTTCCGTATCACCAGGACGC
>DAISJI010000139.1:0-3471 GCA_036821585.1 Terriglobales bacterium | reverse complement strand
GAAAAAGTACGAACACCTTTGGATGGGCGTGGACGTGGGTTCCACGACCGTGAAGATCACCGTCGTGGACAATGCCACCGACGAGATTCTCTGGTGCGACTACCAGCGGCACGAAACCAAGCAGCCCGAGAAGCTGCTGGAGATGCTGCACGCCATCAAGAACGACTTCCCGAACACTCCGTACGAGAACTTTCGCGCGTTCATCACCGGCTCGGGTGGATCGGGTCTGTGCAAGCACCTCGGCGCCAAGTTCGTGCAGGAAGTAAACGCCGTATCGCTCGCCGTCGAGAAGCTCTATCCCGAGTGCGGCTCGGTGATCGAGCTGGGCGGGCAGGACGCGAAGATCATCATCTTCAAGGAAGACCCGGAGACCGGCAAAAAGAAAAAGCTGCCCTCGATGAACGACAAGTGCGCGGGCGGTACCGGCGCGGTCATCGACAAGATCAACGCCAAGCTGCGCATTCCTACCGAGCAGCTTTGCGAGATGGGTTACAAGGGCGTGAAACTGCATCCGGTGGCGGGCAAGTGCGGCGTCTTCGCCGAAACCGATATCAACGGCCTGCAAAAGCAGGGCGTGCCGCCCGACGAGCTGATGGCGTCGCTGTTCGAATCCATCATTCAACAGAACCTCTCGGTGCTGACGCGCGGCAACACGCTGCGCCCGACCGTCCTGCTGCTGGGGGGCCCGAATTGCTACATCAAGGGCATGCGCGACTGCTGGAAGGTCAACATCCCCAAAATCTGGGCAGAGCGCAATTACCCGCTGCCCGAGGGCGTGAATCCGGAAGACCTGGTCAAGACGCCGGACAATGCGCAGTACTTCGCCTGCATCGGCGCGGTGGAGTACGGCAAGAACGAAGACCCGGGCCTCGGTGTGTACGTCGGCTACGAAAAGCTGGAGTGGTACATCACCGAAGGACGGGTACAGGAAAAGGCGAAGAAGGGCGGAGCGCAGTCGCTCGCCAGGACGCCGGAAGAGCTCGACACGTTCCGGCAGAAATATGCGAAGAAGAAGTTCACGGCGACGACGTTCCAGCCGGGACAAGTCGTGGAAGGCTTCCTCGGACTTGACGGCGGATCGACCTCGACCAAGGCCGTTCTGGTGGATAAAGACCGCAACGTCCTGTGCAAGACCTACGAGCTGTCGAAGGGCAATCCGATCGAGGACACGCAGGAAGTGCTGGCCAAGGTAGCCAAACAGGTTACCGACAGCGGCGCCGAACTGCGGATCATGGGCGTCGGCACCACCGGCTATGCGAAGGACATCCTGAAGGACGCAGTCGGCGCCGACGTCGCGCTGGTGGAGACCGTAGCGCACACGCAGGCGGCGCTGCATTTCTATCCGGACGCGGACGTCATCTGCGACGTGGGCGGGCAGGACATCAAGATCATCATCCTGAAGGACGGCCGGGTTAAGGACTTCAAGCTGAACACGCAGTGTTCGGCGGGCAACGGCTACTTCCTCCAGGGCACCTGCGAGAGCTTCGGCTTCAAGGTGGAAGACTTCGCCGATATCGCCTTCAACGCCAAGGGATTCCCGCAATTCGGTTACGGTTGCGCGGTGTTCATGCAGTCGGACATCGTGGACTTCCAGCGCCAGGGTTGGAAACCGGAAGAGATCATGGCCGGGCTGTGCAACGTGTTGCCGAAGAATATCTGGCTCTACGTTTCGCAGATTCCGAACCTGTCGGCGATCGGGCGCAAGTTCGTCCTGCAGGGCGGCACGCAGCACAATATGGCGGCGGTGAAGTCACAGGTGGACTTTATCGAGTCGCGCTTCAAGGGCAAGGACGTTCAGCCCGACGTGATCGTTCACCAGCACTGCGGTGAAGCGGGCGCGATCGGCTGCGCGTTCGAAGCGGTGCGCCTGTGGGAGAACGGTAAAACGACTACGTTCATCGGCCTGGAGCAGGTGGCCTCCATCAGCTTCACCACGACGCGCAGCGAGGACACGCGCTGCTACTTCTGCAAGAACAAGTGCCTGCGCACGTTTATCGACGTCAGGACGATGACGCCGAACCCGAACTACAAGCCTCCGGTCAAGACCAAGGTCCCGCTCTCCGAGGGCGCGCAGCGGCTGATTATCGCCACCTGCGAGAAGGGGACGGTGGAGAACGTCGAGGAGATGAGGGTCATCAAGGGCGACATCGACGCCATCAAGAAAGAGAACCCGAACCTGGTGGAACTGGCTGCCAAGGCGGCTTTCAAGAGTTATGATCCGCCGCTGGTCGCCGACGCTCTGCCGAAATTCGCGATTACCAAGGAACAGAAAAAGCGGGTTGAGCTGATGAAGAAGCGCGCCGAGATCAAGATCGGCATGCCCAAGGCGCTCAACATGTACTCCTGCGGGCCCTTCTTCACCACCTATTTCGAATCGCTCGGCGTGAAGGCGGAGAACATCTTCTGGTCCGAGTACACGAGCGAGCAACTGTACAAGGAAGGCGCGAAGCGCGGCGCCATTGACCCATGCTTCCCGTCGAAGGTCGGCATCCCGCACGTGCACAACCTGCTGTACTCGATCCATCCGAAGAAGAAGCTGGACGTGATTTTCTTCCCGATGATCGACTCGCTGCCGACGTTCCTCTACAAGACGCAGAGCAGCCGCGCCTGCCCGACGGTCACGGCAACGCCCGCCTCGGTGAAGGCGGCATTCACCAAGGAATCCGATCTGTTCACCGAGAAGGGCGTGATCTGGAAGGACACGCTGACCTGCCTCGACAACGAGAAAGTCCTGCACCGCCAGATGTACGAAGACTGGAAGGACCTGCTCGGCTTGAGCGAGGACGAGAATTACCGGGCCATCCTGCAAGGCCTCGCTGCCATGCAGAAGTTCGACAACGACGTCATGCGCGGCGCCGCTCGCGACATCCTGAAGAAGCTGGAAGCCGAGAACAGGCTGGGCATCGTGCTGCTGGGACGTCCGTACCACAACGACCCGGGCATCAACCACGAAATCCTCGAAGAGTTCCAGAAGCTCGGATATCCGATCTTCTCGCAGGACTCGCTGCCGCTGGACGACGAGATTGTCTGGAAGCTGTTCGGCGATGAGGTGAAGGCCGGGATCATCGAGCACCCGATGGACGTGTCGGACGCGTGGAAGAACTCGTACTCGGAGAACACCTCGCGCAAGGTGTGGGCGGCGAAGTACATCGCGCGCCACCCCAACCTGATCGCGCTGGAGCTGTCGAGCTTCAAGTGCGGCCACGACGCGCCGATTTACACCGTGATCGAGGAAATCGTCGAGCACTCGGGCACGCCGTACTTCTGCTTCAAGGACATCGACGAGAACAAGCCGAGCGGCTCGATCAAGATCCGCGTCGAGACCATCGGCTACTTCCTCAAGCGCTACCGCGAAGACATGGTGCGCAACGCGAAGAAGCAACTGACCGTCGAAGAGCAGTTGAAGCAGTTCGAAGACCGCCTGCGGCACGAGCTGCGCCTGGCCGGAAGCTCAAGGTCGGAAGGCAGTTG
>DAISJI010000138.1:0-6794 GCA_036821585.1 Terriglobales bacterium | reverse complement strand
CGAGCGTCATCGTGAGTGAAGGCAGTCAGAAAAGGGAGGGCCCGGTGGCCGCAGCCATTGAGCCAATGATATCGGCGACGGCAGAACTGGATGAGCTCTTCCGGGTGCAGCATTCCCGGGTGCTCCGAGCGGCGTACCGCATCACCGGCAGCATGGCCGATGCTGAGGACGTGGCGCAGAACGTGTTTCTGCGCATTGCGCAACAGGGCGTGTGCCGCAGCGCGATCGAAAACCCGGACAGCTACGTGTACCGGGCGGCGATCAACGGCGCGCTCGACCTGCTGCGGAAGCGGCAGCGCGAAGGCGCGGTGCCGATCGATGCCGCCGAGCTGCTGTCGGGCAGCATTCCCGTGGACCGCGCCACCGAGGCGCGGGAGGCGGTCGAACTGCTCCGCACTTCCCTTACCCGACTGAGTCCACGCGCGGCGGAAATGTTCGTTCTCCGCTACGTGGAGGAACGTGACCTGGCGGAAATCGCCCGCATGATGGAGACGTCGCGGGCGGTGGTGGCGGTGATGTTGCACCGCACGCGGGCGCGCCTTCGCAACGAATTCCGGGCCCAAACGCGAGGGACAAAATGACGCACGAAGATAAGAAGCGCACTTTTGATCTTGATTCGGCCGTGGAAACCATGCGCAACGACATTCCGGCGCAGAAACACGTACAGGAGGCGGGCGCGCGGGTATGGTCGCGCCTGCAAAGCGTGGATATTGCAACCGATGTCGAACAGATCCGGGGCTGCGCCGACGTCCGGCGCCTGCTGCCGGGCTTCCTGGCGGGACAGTTGTCGGCATCCCGATCACTGCTGGTGGAAGACCATCTGCGCGAATGTCACGACTGCCGCGAGGTAGCGCACTCCGGCTCCGCGCACCAGGTTGTCTGGGAGATGCCGCGGGCGGCGCGCAGCCGTTGGGGCGTTCCGCAATTCGCGTTGGCCGCGGCGGCATTAGTCGTCCTGATTACCGGCTCGTTGCTGATGGCGTGGTATTTCCAATCGCCTGACGGAATGCGCGCGCGGGTGCAGTCGGCGAACGGAACGATTTATCGCGTAACCCCGAAGGGCGACCAACCCATCGCCGTCGGCACCGAACTGGCGGAGGGCGAATTCATCCGCACCGCGGGCGGGGCACACGCGTTCGTGAAGCTGCTCGATGGCTCGCTGGTGGAAATGAGCGAGCGCTCGGAGTTCTCGGTCACGGCGCGGCGCAAGGACACGACCGTCCACCTCGACCAGGGGCGGATCATCGTGCAGGCGGCGCACCGGCGCACCGGACATCTTTATGTGTTGACGCCGGACGCGAAGGTTGCGGTCACGGGAACGGTGTTCGCCGTGAACGCGGGGATGAAGGGATCGCGCGTGTCGGTGATCGAGGGTGAAGTTTACGTCGATTACAACGGCACGGAAGACATCCTGCATTCCGGCGATCAAACCAACACCAGCGCGAACCTGAGTACGGTGCCGGTGGCGGAGGAGATCGCGTGGAGCGCCGACTTCGACAAGCACCTGGCGCTGCTGGCCGAGTTCGCCAAGCTACAGAAGAAGTTCGAGCAGATTCCGACTCCGGGACTGCGCTACTCGAGCGTGGTGCTGGGCAAGCTGCCGGCAAACACGGTGCTCTACGCCAGCATCCCCAACCTGGGCGACGCGCTCAACGAAGCCAACCGCATCTTCCAGGAGCAGTTGCAGCAGAGCCCGGTGCTGCGCGACTGGTGGAACAGCGGGCGCCAGAACAGCGGCCCGGTCACCTTCGAGCAGATGGTGCAGAAGCTGCATGGACTCAGCCAGTATGTCGGGGATGAGATCGTCCTGGCCGGATTTGGCGGAACGATGGGCGGCGAACACAACGCTGTATTTATCGCGCCCATCAAGTCGGCCGGTCTGAAGCAGTTCCTGCAGAATGAATTCACCAACCTTCCTACTCAGCAAGGAACGACCGCGGGCTTGCGGGTCCTGGGTGAAGATGAATTGATGGCGGCGGCGTCCACGACCACTCACGAAATGATCGCCGTGGTTGGCGAGCAGTACGTCATGTTTTCGCCCAGCCTGGCGACACTGCGGATGGTGGATGCGCAACTGAAGTCGAATGCCGGCGGATTGTCGGAAACCGCATTCGGCCAGCGTTTGACCGGCGTTTATGCTCAAGGCGTTGGCCTGCTGTTCGGGGTTGACCTGCACCAGATCATGGCCAACTCGCGCACCCATGTGACCGACGCGAAGCGTCAGGCGGCGTTGCTGTCCACGGGCTTCAACGATGCGGATTACCTGATCGTCGAGCACCGCGACCTGTCAGGCACGCCCGACAACCGCGCCATCCTGAGCTTCTCCGGACAGCGGCATGGCATGGCCTCGTGGCTGGCAGTGCCGAATCCGACCGGGTCGCTCGAGTTCGTCTCGGCGAACGCGGGCGCGGCGGTTTCGTTCCTGACCAAGAACCCGGCGCTCATGCTGGACGACATGATGCAGATGGCAACCAGTACCAGTTCCACCGGGCAGAATCACTTGGCCGAGGCGAATTCGAAGTTGAACCTCGATATTCGCAATGACATCGCGGCCACCCTCGGCGGCGACGTCACGCTGGCGTTGGATGGCCCGGTGCTGCCCAAGCCGTCGTGGAAGGTCATCCTGCAGGTATACGACGGCGAACGTCTGCAAGGCTCGATCGAAAAGCTGGTGGTGAAGATCAATGCCGAAATGGCGGAGCACCAGAAGCCCGGTGTTGAGCTGACCTCGACGGATGTAAAGGACCGCAAGTTCTACACCCTGCGCTCGCTCAATCCGAAGGCATTGGGGACGGAGGTCGATTACACCTACGCCGATGGTTACCTGGTTGCCGGATCGTCGCGTGCCCTGGTGCTGAACGCTCTCCGCACCAAGGCAAACGGCGATTCGCTGGCGCGCTCCGGCGAGTTCCTCGGGCTCTTGCCCAAGGACGGCCACGTAAACTTCTCGGCGGTCATGTACCAGAACCTGGCGCCATTGCTGAAGCCGCTGGCGGGACAATTGTCGGGTCCGCAGATGCAGGTGTTGCAGCAGATGGCGGCCGACTCCAAGCCGACGGTCATCTGCGCCTACGCCGGCGACGATAGAATTGAGGTTGCGAGCGGAAGCCGGTTGCTGCCCTTCGACCTGAACTCGATTGGCATCGCAACCCTGCTGGGGAGGAAACACGCGGGAACTTCTCCAGCCCCGCAACCGTAAATAAGACTGTGGCGAACATTGAACTAGACGATCTGGAAGTTCGGCTCGGCGGCCGCGTAGTCCTGGATGGACTGCGCGGCTCGCTACAGGGCCGCGCCATCGGGCTGCTGGGCCCCAACGGCTCCGGGAAATCCACTCTCATCAATACCCTGCTCGGCTTTCATCCCGCTTCGCGCGGCACCGCGCGCGTCTTCGGCCACGACATCCGGAAACATTCCGACGAAATTCGCGCCGTGGTCGGATACATGCCGGAGAACGACTCGTTCATCTCCGATATGACCGGCATCCGCTTCGTTCGCTACATGGCGGAGCTGGCCGGAGTTCCGCCGGAGCAGGCGCTGGAGCGCGCGCACGAGGCGTTTTTCTACGTTGGGCTGGGCGAAGCCCGCTACCGAAAGCTGGGCACGTATTCGCTGGGCATGAAGCAACTTGCCAAGCTGGCGCAGGCGATCGCGCACGGCCCGAAATTCCTCATCCTCGACGAACCCACCAACGGCATGGACCCCATGGCCCGTCAGCGCATGATCCAACTGGTGCGCGAGGTGCGCGACGCGGGCGATATCACGCTGCTGGTCTCGTCGCACCTGTTGCGCGACGTGGAAGAGACCTGCGACGAGGTCTTGATCCTGAAGGCCGGACGCATCGCGGCCATCTGCAATCTTGAAGAGGAGCGGCGCTCCAACCGCAAGTTCCTGGAAATGGAAACCGTCGGCTCGATCGAAGCGTTCGTGGAATCCATGCGCGAGATGGGTTGCGAGTGCGCCACCTACAGCAACGGGCGCATCAAGGTCGTGATGCCGGAGAACGTCGAAATTCGCGATATGTATGCCGTCGCCGCCAGGCGCAGCGTGCAGATCCGGCGCATGAACCATCGCCGCGATTCCCTGGAAGACATCTTCCTGAACGCCATGGAAGGAAAATCGATGACGGGGGCCGCCCATGGCAGTTTATAAGCGCAGCTACAAACCCTATGTCGGTCCGCTGACTGCTATCAGCCGGCGCTGGCTGGTGGTGGCCCGCTTTTCGCTGGCGACTGCGTTCTCCTCGCGTATCTCCGTCGTGGCGTTCGTCCTCTGCATGGTGCCGCCCCTGATTGCCGCGCTCATCATCTACATCGCGAATAACGAACTGGTGCAGGCGGCGATGCAGGTCAAGAGCAGCGGTGCGCTCCTGATCAATAACCGGTTCTTCGTGATTTTCCTCGAAATTCAGTCCTGGCTCGCGCTCTTCCTGACCGCGTGGATCGGGCCGGCGACGATTACGCCCGACTTGTCGAACAATGCCTTGCCGCTTTTCCTGAGCCGGCCGCTGTCGCGCTTGGAATACATCGCCGGGAAGCTGCTGGCGCTGGCGGGCGTGCTGTCGGCGGTAACGTGGGTTCCGCTGTTGCTTCTGTTCACCCTCCAGTCTCAGTTGTCGAAGACGGCATGGTTTACGGAGAACTGGTACATGCTGCCGGGGATTTTCTTCGGCTGCTGGTTGTGGATCGCGGTGCTGGCACTGGTCTCGCTGGCGGTGTCGTCGTGGGTGAAGTGGCGCATCATCGCTACCGGCGCGACCATCGCAATCCTGATGGTGCCGGCGGGCTTTGGCGGCGTTATTAACGGCGTGCTGCGCACCCGCTGGGGATTCCTGCTCAACGTTCCTTACCTGATGACGCTGATCTGGACCGACCTGCTGCGGGTCCCGCTACCGCTACAGGCAGTGCCGGTTCCTCTGGCATGGGTCGCGATGTTGAGCACGGCAGCGCTCTCGCTGGTCTTGCTGACCCGCCGCATCCAGGCGCGGCAGGTGGTGCGAGGATGATGACGACCGCGCACAC
This sequence comes from Terriglobales bacterium, assembly GCA_036821585.1. Taxonomy (GTDB): domain Bacteria; phylum Acidobacteriota; class Terriglobia; order Terriglobales; family Acidobacteriaceae; genus DAISJI01. Next base: position 1,773 of record DAISJI010000138.1, on the reverse strand, counting down.
CCCGGGGTCCCCAGCGCGCGCCGGTTTTGCGCGTGATGGGGTGGTTGACGACCGCATCGTTTTCGAGAACGTCTCCAAGTTCTATGGCGACGTGCTCGGAGTGAACCGCGTCACGTTGTCATTGCCTCCGGGCATCACCAGCCTGGTCGGACCGAACGGTTCCGGCAAAACCACGCTGATGAACCTGATGACCGGCCTGGTCCAGCCCACGCGCGGCCACATCACCGTGCTCGGCATGAGCCCGGGCGATCCCTACGAGTTCTTCCGCGTGGTCGGGTACTGCACGCAGTTCGATTCCTTCCCGCGCGACGTCACCGGCTTCGAATTCGTCTACGAGGCTCTGCTGCTGCATGGACTGGACGCCCCGCAAGCGGCCAAGCTGGCTGTCGAATCCCTGGAGCGCGTCGGCTTGATGGACGCGGCCAAGCGGCTGGTCGCCGGTTACAGCAAGGGCATGCGGCAGAAGGCACGGCTGGCGCAGGCCATCGCGCATCACCCGTCGGTGCTGGTGCTCGACGAACCGCTGAACGGGCTGGATCCCATGGCGCGCGCGGAATCGCTCGCGCTTTTCGAGACGCTCGGACGCCAGGGCATGCACGTCGTCATCTCCAGCCACATTCTGGAGGAGGTGGATCGCATCTCCGACCAGGTAGTGCTGATGAGCAGCGGCTACGTGGTCGCCGAAGGAAACATCCACACCGTGCGGCAGGAAGTGCGCGAGCACCCCATGCAAATCCTGATCCGCTGCACGCAGCCGGCTTTGCTTGCGTCGCAGGTCTTCGCGCTCGACAGCGCCGTGGAAGCCAAGCTGCACGCCGACGGCGGCGGGCTGCTGGTACGCACCCGCGATCTGGACAATTTCTACGAACTTCTCAATCGCATCGCCGCCGAGGGCAAGGTTGAAATCCAGGCGGTCGCGCCCGCCGACGATGACGCCAATTCGATTTACCAGTACCTGATCGGTTCCGACGGGGGCAACTCATGACGAGGATGGAAGAGTTCAAGCAATACCCGTGGCGCCTGTGGAGCCGGCAGTTTATGACGATCGTCCGCATGGAGCTGCGCAAGTCGCTCTTCCGCTGGCGCAGCGCGTGGATCTACCTGCTGGCGATGGCCCCGGTGGCGATCATCGCCATCCATGCCGTCGTGGACCATCACACCCGCGACGGCTTGCGCGACGACGTCGTCGTACTGGCCGCGATCTTCCAGTTTTACTACCTGCGGCTGGCGATCTTCTTCGGATGCCTGGGAATCTTCACCCGCCTGATCCGCGGCGAGATGGTGGAACGCAGTCTGCACTATTACCTGCTCGCTCCCGTGCGCCGCGAGCTTTTGGTAATCGCAAAGTTCGTCGCCGGCGTGATCACCAGCGTCATGGTCTTCGGCACCGCGGTGTTCCTGGCGACGGCGTTCATGTACCTGCACTTCGGTCAGCAAGGAATGCAGTTCCTGACCGAAGGCGCGGGGGCGTATCACCTGAAGGCCTACCTGGGGATCACGGTGCTGGCCTGTCTCGGCTACGGAGCGGTGTTCCTCGCGCTCAGCATGGTGTTCAAGAACCCGATCGTGCCGGCGATTGTTTTCTTCGGATGGGAGGCGATCAACCCGGTTGTGTCGCCGTTGATGCAGAAGCTGAGCATCACCTTCTACCTGCGCCATCTGTCGCCGGTGGACGTCCCCGCACAAGGGCTGTTCGCGCTGCTGACCGTGGTTACCGAGCCGGTTCCCGCGTGGGCTGCGTCGCTCGGCGTGGTTGCGCTGACCACCGGAGTG
>DAISJI010000137.1:4561-6796 GCA_036821585.1 Terriglobales bacterium | reverse complement strand
GCCGACATGATGCAGGCGCGCTGGGGCTCGCATGGCGACTACGGCATCATCGCCCTCTGCCCCAACTCGCCGCAGGAGTGCTTCGACCTCACCATCAAGGCCTTCAATCTCTCCGAGCAGTTCCGCGTGCCCGTCATGGTGATGATGGACGAAGTAGTCGGACACATGACCGAGAAGGTCGTCATTCCTCCCGCCGACCAACTCGACGTCACTCCGCGCCGCTTCACCAAGAAAGCTCCCGGCGAGTATCTGCCCTACAAGTCGAACGGCGACGGCGTTCCCGACATGGTGAAAGCCGGCGACGGTTACAACTTCCACATCACCGGCCTGACCCACGACGAGCGCGGCTATCCCAACATGACCGTCAGCGTGCAGGACAAGCTGGTGAAGCGCCTGCGCAGCAAAATCGACAACGCGCCTGACCTGGTCTGCTACGAAGCCGACGGTCTCGAGGGCGCCGACGTTGTGGTTGTCTCCTACGGCATCACCTCGCGCGTTGCGCAGCGCGCCATTGACCTCGGCCGCGCGCAAGGTCTGAAAGTCGGCAAGCTCCGCCTGATCATCGCCTGGCCGTTTCCCGAGAAGCTGTTCGCGGAACTCGCGTCCAAGGTGAAGGGCTTCGTCGTCGCCGAACTGAATCTTGGACAGATGGTGAACGAAGTCCAGCGCGCGGCCAACGGCGCAGCCAAAGTGCGGCACGTCGGACACGCGGGTGGCAGCGTCCACGATCCGCAGGTGATTCTGAAGGCCATCCAGGAGGTGGCGCGATGAGCACGGAGTTGATCAATCCCGTTGAACGCATCCTCCGCTCCGACCGCATGCCGCACATCTGGTGTCCCGGCTGCGGCATCGGCACCACCGTCAACAGCTTCTCTCGCGCACTCATCGACAGCAACGTGGACCTGAAGAACCTGGCCATCGTCAGCGGCATTGGCTGCACCGGACGCGTCGCCGGATACGTGAAGCTCGATTCGTTCCACACCACGCACGGCCGCGCCATTCCATTCGCCACCGGACTCAAGCTGGCGAATCCGAAGCTGAACGTGGTCGTTTACGCTGGCGATGGCGATTTGTCCGCCATCGGCGGCAATCACCTGATTCATGCCGCGCGCCGCAACATGGACCTCAAGGTCGTCTGCGTCAACAACCTGGTCTACGCGATGACCGGCGGGCAGACCGCGCCCACCACTCCCGGCGACGTGATCACTTCCACGCATCCTTACGGGACGTTTGATCCGTCGTTCAACCTGCCGCACCTGGTGGAAGCCGCGGGCGCGGTTTACGTCGCGCGCTGGACCACGTTCCACGTCCGGCAGCTCGCCAAGTCGATGGCGGAAGCGTTCAGCAAGAAGGGCTTCTGCTTCATCGAGGTGCTCTCGCCCTGCCCGACGCTCTACCAGCGCCGCAACAAGATGGGCGATGGACTGGACACCATGAAGTTCTACAAAGAGAAGAGCAAGATCAGGAACGGCTCCCCGACCGCGGAAGCCGACCTCACCAAGAGCGGCGAGATCATCGTCGGCAAGTTCGTCGATCGCGACCGTCCCGATTACCTGTCGCTGATGAAGAACCAGATGGTGCACACCCTGGGCGACCGCTACAAGGACGAGTACGCCGCGCAGTCGGGCGGTGAAGGCGCCGAATCTTGCGAAGAGATGGGCTGCGAAGAGGAGATGCCATGCCAGTAACGGAAATCCGTATCGCCGGGTTCGGCGGACAGGGCGTGATCCTGTCGGCGATGGTGGTGGGCAAGGCCGCCAGCATCTTTGAAGGCGGGTTCGCCACCATGACCCAGAGCTTCGGTCCGGAAGCGCGCGGCGGCGCCTGCTCCGCGCAGGTGATCCTGTCGGATTCGCCGGTGCTCTATCCCTACGTCACGCATCCCGACATCCTGGTCGTCATGTCGCAGGAGGCGTACGGCAAGTTCTCGCCTGAGTTGAAGCCGAGCGGAATCCTCGTCATCGAGCAGGAACTGGTGAAGATCGGCAACATTCCCGCCGGCACCACGGTCTTCAGTTGTCCCGCGACGCGGCTGGCCGAAGATCTAGGCAAGAAGATGGTGCTCAACATCGTGATGGTCGGATTCTTCGCCGCCGTTACCAAGCTGCTCAAGCCCGACTCGCTGCGCAGCGCCGTCTCCGATTCCGTCCCTCCGTCGTTCAAAGAACTCAACGAGAAGGCGTTCGACAAGGGATACGAGTACGGACTTGCGCATCCCTATGGCCGCGAAGCTAC
>DAISJI010000137.1:0-4461 GCA_036821585.1 Terriglobales bacterium | reverse complement strand
CTCGACAACCCTCCAGCGCGATGTATGGGGGATGCGCAACTCTTTTTGATCCGATGTCACTGACAAATGGGTTGAGTCAGGAATAAGGTTGCGCGCTACCGCAGTCTTCGTGTCTCATCCGGCAATGTAGGATTGCACGAAAAGCTATGAACGCTATTTCCCCGCTCAGTGCCGTTGTCCTGCGGGACACCCGCTTCGCCATGCGGCTCTCGCTCTGGTTCGGAGTACTCATGCTGGGCGGCAAAGTTACCGCCTACCTGATGACCGGGTCGGCGGCAATCCTGTCGGACGCAGCGGAATCGATCATTCACGTCGTTGCCGTGGCCTTCGCGTCCTTCAGCCTGGGCGTGAGCACACGTCCCGCCGACAAGCGTTTCCAGTACGGTTACGAGCGGATCACGTTCTTCTCGGCCGGATTCGAAGGCGCGATGATCATCCTTGCCGCCGGGGCGATCATCTGGATGTCAGTACACAAGTGGCTGCACGGTCTGCAACTGGAGCGGCTGGGCGCGGGCACGCTTCTGATTCTGGCGGCGTCGGTGATCAACGCAGTTCTCGGTTTCTACCTGCTGCGCACCGGTCGACGGACGCGCAGCCTGATCCTGGAAGCGAACGGCAAACATGTATTGACGGATTCCTGGACCAGCTTCGGCGTGGTCGGAGGCCTGTGCCTGGTGTTGCTGACCGGGTGGAAGCCATTCGACCCTATCTTCGCCATCGCCGTGGCCCTGAACATCCTTTGGTCCGGCGGTAACCTGGTGTGGCGGTCGGTGCGCGGATTGATGGACTATGCCGACCCGGAGACCGAGAAGGCGCTGCGCGCCAAGGTAGACGCGCTCTGCACGGAGTTGGGAATCGAGTACCACGGACTTCGTTTCCGGACCGCCGGGTACACGCTGTACACGGACCTGCATCTTTTGTTTCCGTACGGGACCGCGGTTGGCGAGGCACATGCCCGCGCTACCCAACTGGAACAACGGCTCGCGCATGGGCTGGACTTCCCGGTGCAGGTCACCACGCACCTGGAAGCGGTTGAGGACCACGCCGTCGTCCATATTGAAGCGCACTAGCCCTGCTTCTCCCACCTGGGAACACCGCGCAGGGTAGGGCCCCCATACTTGGGTTGTTCAAGACAAGAAACCGGGGCACCTGGCGATCAAAATCGTTTCCCAGTGTCCGAACAGGCGAGACGGGCGTACTATGGGGCCGTCTTCGGGATCAAGAAGGAAATTCGGGGTTATTTCCTTCCAGTGTTTCATCGGCTTCCTCGTTGATAGGCGCCGATAGTACCGCGCGCAAGCGGGCGGAAGAGGCTTTGCTCAAGGCGGTGGTCCTCCAGAGCGCCACTTCAACAGCGCCAACTTTTCGAGTATCGCACCGACGAAAAGGCATCCTCTGTGGTCGCCGAAAGAGTCGAGGTGACAACATGAGTGTGAAAATGAAAACGCCGATGAAAACTGGGAAGAAACGCATCCTGGTTGTGGACGACCAAGTCAGTAGTACGCGGCTGGTGAAAATCCACCTGGAACGGACCAACGATTACGAGGTCAGGGAGGAAAATGACGCCAAGGCCGCGGTTTCCGCGGCGGAGGTATTTCGGCCGCATTTAATCCTGCTGGATGTGATGATGCCAGGTTTGAGCGGCAGGGAATTGGCCACTCGTATTCAGGCGAATCCCAAATTGAAAGCCGTGCCGATTGTGTTTCTGACGTCGGCCGTCACGAAAGCAGAAGTTGCGGCGGTCGATGGGCAGCTCGGTGGGTTCCCCTATCTGGCCAAGCCGTTCGTACTGGCGGAATTGGTCGCCTGTATCAAGCATCACTTGGGCGAAATGACGAGTCCCGAAGCAAACCAGGCGAGCCCAGAGCCAAGACGGACCGGTATTTCCTCGCGCCAACGGCGGCCGAGCTGAATTCGAGGCCAAGCCAAGCGCAGTTTAAGAACGGAACAAGTAAGGATCAAGAAGCTGTTCCAGACGGCTAGGTGCCCCACACATCGCGCGACACAGTTTTCAAACCCTCGACCATCCTCCGGCGCAATGTATAGAAAATCTGCTCATCCCCTTGTGTAAACGCGTGTCGTCCCTCCAAAGACTCAAAATCAATAAACGACGATCCCCGGGTCTTACGCTCCGGGTTATGAACTGGCGCCTGCTGCGCGGGTTGCGTTTCTGAATGGCACGCGGCGCTTCGTGCCTACGCCGACCAGCGCTGAGGTTTGCGGTCCCAGCGGTGGTTCTTCAATTCGCGGAGAAGGTCGGAGGGAAGCGGGCCGGCGTCGCTGCACGCGACGTTTTGGCGGACGTGCGCCGCGTCGCGCATGCCTACAATCGTCGTGCTGACGTCGGGGTTCGACAGAATGAAGCGCAGCGCCAACTCCGGAAGCGTCATCCCCTCGGGCAGCAAGGGCTTGAGCCGTTCGACTCGCTCGACGGTGGCGCGCAGGTTTTCCGGATTGAAGTAGCGGGAGCGCCAATCGTTGTCGGGAAAACGGGTTTCGAGCGTGAGACGTCCGCCGAGGCCGCCCTCGTCGAGCGGCACGCGCGCGATCACGCCGACGTTCAATTCGCGGCAGGCGGGAAACAACTCGTCCTCGGGCGCCTGGTCGAAGATGTTGTAGATGACCTGCACGGCGTCAACCAGGCCGGTGCGCAACGCCTTCAGTCCGTTCCACGGCTCCCAGCGGTTCAGGCTTAGGCCAAAAGAGCGGATAAGGTTCTTGCTCTTGAGCGTCTCAACGGCGTTGCGGAAATCCGGGTCGTCCGTCCAGGAGTCGTCCCAGACGTGGTATTGGAGCAGGTCAATCGTGTCGGTTCCGATCTGCTTCCGGATCATCTCGGCGTACTGGAGGACGTGGTCGGCGGGAAAGGCCTCGCGCAACGTCCCTTCCGCCGGCCAACGGCGGTTCTTGGGCGGGACCTTCGAGGCGGCGTAAAGGCGCTTGCCCGGATTTTGGCGTAGCGTCTCACCGAGCAGTCCGTCGCTCTTGCCGTCGCCGTAGGCCCAGGCGGAGTCGAGGAAATTGCAGCCCAGATCGACGCCGAGTTGCAGGGATTCCAGAGAACGGCGGTCGTCCGATCCGCTCCAGCCGCTCATGCCCCACAAACCGTGTCCGACTTCGCTGACTTCGAAATTCGTGCGTCCCAGCTTGCGATATTTCATGACGAGATAAGTTAACACCGAGCGCGAAGGTGAGTCGGTTGAGAATGCCCGGTACTACACGAAGATTACGGAACCAACTCGATCCGGGCGTGGTGGCCGTGGGCAGCGGCGAGTTTGGAGTCACACGTGATCAGAGGCGCGTCGAGGGTTTCAGCCAGCGCGACATACGTAGCGTCATAAGCGGAGAGGCTGTCACGGAGTTCCCAGATGCGGCGGAGAAGCGGATAGTGCGGATGCCGGATGCACGGCGCACCGGCCAAATCGGACAGCGCTTCTTCGGCACGGCGCACCGTGATGGATCGGGCCCTGACGTGCCGCCGGAGTGTGTGCGTCACCTCGATATCGAGCAGGTGTGGCGCGTGCAGTGTCTCGGCACGTGACAGGATTCGCCCGTCGATATCGATGCCGGCCCGGCTGCGCAGGAGCCACTCAACGGCTGCGGAAGCGTCCAGCACGATCAACGAGAGTCTCGTTCCTGTCGAATGATCGCCGCAGCGGAAATCGGCGTCGTCACGGGTTCACGAGTTTTCAGGCGCTCGCTGAATTCCCGCAGTGAGGGCATTTCAGCGATTCTCCGGATTTCCAGCAGCAAGTAGTCCGACAGCGACATGCCCTCGGTCGCGGCCCGCGCCTTCAACACACGATGGATGGTGTCCGGAACATTACGGATTTGGATCATCTTGGACATGTGAAAAGGATAATTGCATGTGCATCACATGTCAATGTCGTGTTTGCATGTGCAGCCAGCTCACCGCCCTCAGTCGCTGCGGCGCTCGCGGGCGTCGCTTCCGCGCTCGCGGTCCATCAGGTAGTAGTACTTGGCCTCATTGCGGACGGAGCTGAGCGCGACCGTGATCTCGGCGAGGTAGTAGCAGGTTCCGGCCAGCATGCTCAGGATGGCGGAAACGAAGACCGCCGTGGCCAGCACGCGCGCGAACTCCCAGTACAGGCCGAGCCCGAGCAGCAGGCAGCAGAAGACCGTTCCCGCCAGGCACACGAGCACGAAGAGCATGGCCCTGCGGATCAGTTCAGCGCGCTTGTCGATGGACACGATCTGTACGGAGAAAGCCTCGGCTTCCTGCGCGTGCCCGGCATCGGTGGCGTGATGCCGCCGGTGCTGGAAGTCGCGCAGGCGCGAGACGATGCCCATCAGGCGCACGTTCAACGACAGCAGCAGCAACGCGGCGGCGGAGACGAAGATCGCCGGCGCGACGAAAGCCTGGAAGAGGCGGGCGATGTCCATGCGTCAAGGGTACGCTTCACCGAGTGCGACGTGCCAAGTGCCAAGTGCTGAACATAG
>DAISJI010000136.1:0-6818 GCA_036821585.1 Terriglobales bacterium | reverse complement strand
CCCGTGCCACGCTCTACAATTTCATCATGCCTAAAGAGACTCTCCAGGTGGAAACGCGGCCGGGAACGGCGCCGGACACGCGGGTGCTGCGGCTGGCAGGGTCGCTGACGCTGTCCTCCTGCTTCGACTTGCAGGACCGGTTGCGCGCCGACACCTCCACCAGTTGCCTGATCGTCGATATGACCGACGTGCCCTACGTGGACTCCTCCGGCATCGGCTGCCTGGTCAACGGCTACATTGCGCAGCACATGGCCGGCGGACGGATGGTGCTGGTCGGCGTCAACAAGCGCGTGCTGGAAACGCTGCACGAAACGCGGGTGCAGCAGTTCTTCTCGATTTTCCCGACCGTCGAGGAAGCGGAGCGGGAAGTGATGGCGGGGAAGAAGTAGGGCGGAAGTGGTAGGTCGTAGGGCGTAAGTCGTAGGTCGGAAAACAGAAGTGTTTTTCAGCTATCGGCTCTCAGCTTGAGGACGTGTAGCTGAGAGCTTGAGCGCAGTACACGTGGTTCGGACCCGACCTCCCACCTACCGCCTACGACCTACGGTTTTGGAATTCCTTCCAGCCCCAGCTCCGGCGCAATTTTCTTCATCGCCTCAATGCAAAACGCGATGTGCTCGTCCAGGTCCACGCCGAGGTCGGCGGCGCCGTTGACGATGTCGTCGCGGCTGACGGTGCGCGCGAACGCCTTGTCCTTCATCCGCTTCCTCACCGAACGGGCTTCCAGCGTGTGGATGGACTTGTCGGGACGCACCAGCGCGGCGGCGGTAATGAATCCGGCGAGCTCGTCGCAGGCGAAGAGCGCTTTTTCGAGCCGGGTATTGCGCGGGACGCCGGTGTAGTCGGCGTGCGACATGATGGCCGTGCGCATCTCCTCGGGCCAGCCGCGCTCGGTCAGGACCTGGTTGCCGCGGTAAGGATGGTCTTCGAGCGACGGGTACTTTTCGTAGTCGAAATCGTGGACCAGGCCGACGATGCCCCACTTTTCTTCGTCCTCGGCGAAGCGGCGGGCGTAGGCGCGCAGGCAGGCCTCGACGGCGAGAGCATGTTTGCGCAGGGATTCCGAGAGGGTGAACTCAGTTAGTAAACACCATGCTGCGTGTCGATCGAACACGGTTTTCTCCGGTTATTCGCCGGTTTTATCCGGCTTTATTTGGACCGTTTCGGGATTTATAGGGTTTTCCACCGAATTTCCTATTGACTTTATCAGACGTATGCCCGAAATTGTGCACCAAGCTTGCTACTGCACAAACGGGAAGCAAGCGAGGTGCCCGCTCTGGCATCTTCCACAACCTGATGGCTACAACCCTTGCTCCGGTAGATTCCCGGGAAGTGGTGAGATGCGACCGCTGCCAACTAGTCCAGTTTAAAGCCAACAACAATATTTGCCGCCGCTGCAAGCTCTCGCTCGACGACGACCCCGAGCCGGAAGTGGTGCAGCCCGAACCGGTCGCGGTACCGATGATGATGCACCGGCAAGGAGTGCAGGTGGCAATGGCCATCCGCACGCTGCGCTTGCGCGCCGGACTCTCGCAACGGCAGTTGGCGTTGCGCATGTCGGTGCCGCGGACGTACGTGTCGAAGATCGAGAACGAGAAGGCGACGCCGACGCTGTCGTCGCTGGAGCGGTTGGCGAAGGCGCTGGAAGTGCACATCACCGAGCTGATCACGGGCGGCATGGCCGGACGCGAAGCCGAGTTGCGCGAGCTGACGCAAGATCCGTTCGTCAGCGAGCTGATTCCCTTCCTCGGCACGCTGAACGGCATGCAGTGGCAGAGCGTGCTTTCGCAAATGCGGGACCTGACAACCAGACCGAGAAGAACGGCTTAGTCGTCAGTCATCGGTCTTCAGTCGTCAGGAAAGACAAGATTTCCCCAGGGCATAGAACTGCCAAGCCGGAGCGAAAGAGCTCCGGCGTTTTTTTGCGTAGATCGTACGTGGTAGGTCGTAGGTCGGAAAGGCGTATTCCGTATTTCGGAATTCTTGTCAGCGTTTCTCTCTTTGGGCGCCGGAATACGAGATACGGGATACGAATTTCCTCCGACCTACGACCCACCGCCTACGACCTACCGTTCCGATACAATTGCAGACTGCGGAACCGTGTGTTAGGTTCCTGAGTTTTGCCATGAAGCATGCCGCCACAACCGAGGCGCCCGCGGGCATGACGCGCGACGAGGCCGAAGCGTATGCGCGGCTGGACGCGTCGCGCCTGCCCGAGCACGTGGCCATCATCATGGACGGCAACGGGCGCTGGGCAAAGAAGCGTCACCTGCCGCGCGTCGCGGGACACAAGGCGGGCGTGGACGCGGTGCGCTCGACGGTCGAGACGGCCGCCCGGATCGGGATTCCGGTGCTGACGCTGTACGCGTTCTCGAGTGAGAACTGGCAGCGGCGTCCAAAGACGGAAGTCAGCTTCCTGATGCGGCTGCTGCGCTACTACCTGCGCAACGAGGTCCCGACCCTCAATCGGAATAACATCCGGCTGGAATACATCGGGCGGACGCACGAGCTACCCGAGGAAGTGCAGGAGCGGATGCGGTGGGCGCAGGAGGTCACGTCGAAGAACACGGGCCTGCGCCTGACGCTGGCGCTCAACTACAGCTCGCGGCTGGAACTGGTGGACGCGTTCAAGGCGCTGGCGGGCGCGGCGGCGATGAATGGCGGTCTGGCGCACGTTACGATTGACGAAGAGAGCATCGCGCAGCACTTGTACACCAGCCACCTGCCCGATCCTGATTTGCTGATCCGCACCAGCGGCGAAATGCGGCTGAGCAACTTCCTGCTGTGGCAGGCGGCGTACACCGAGATTTACGTGACGCCGCTGCTGTGGCCGGAGTTTCGCGGCGTGCACCTGCTGGAAGCGATCGCGGATTATCAGAAGCGCGAGCGGAGATACGGCGGGCTGGGACCGGAAGAGCAGAAGAAACGGGCGGCCAGAAAGTAAGTTTCAGTTTCGAGTTTCAGTTTCAGCAAGAACGGTCTGTCAGTCGGTCAGTCTGTCAGTCATTATGATCGTCGACAACTGAGAGACTGAGCGACCGAAAGACTGACTTCATGAAACGCGTACTCACCGCGATTGTATTAATCCCCATCGTTCTGGTCCTGGTACTTCGGGCGCCGGTAGCGGTGTTGGCCGTTGCGGTGGCTGCGGTGTCGGTGCTCACGCTGCGCGAGTACGTCGGGTTGGTGCGGCATTACAACGTCGCGGCGTATGGCACGGTTTTGTACGTGCTTGCGGTACTGGCGTTCGTGCTGCTGGCATTGCAGACGGGTGCGCCGTACCTGGTGGCGACCACGCAGATGCTGTTCGGAATTTCGGGCGCAGCGGTGTTCGTGCTGATGTTCTTCTTCGCGGTGGCGATGCGGCGCGAACCGCTGGCGGAGGGCTTCCCGGCGGCGGCGGCGGCGGTGTTTGGCTTTCTCTACATCGTGGTGCCGCTGGCGATGCTGGTGCAGTTGCGTCAGCAGGGCTCGGGCGCGTTCCTGATTCTCTACACGCTGATCGTGGTGTGGATGGGAGACACGGTCGCGTACTACACCGGGCGCGCGATCGGACGGCACAAGATGGCGCCGCGGGTTTCTCCCGGCAAGACTTGGGAAGGCGCAGCGGGATCAATGATCGGCGCGGTCGTTTGCGGCGTGCTGGTGTTTGCCTATTCGCGCGAGATTTCAAGCGGGTTGATGCGTATCGGGCTGCTGACGCCGGACCAGGCGTACCTGCCGCCGCAGATTCCGCCGTTGTGGCAATTCGCGGTGCTGTCGGCGGTGGTGAATGTCGCGGCGCAGATTGGGGATTTGGCGGAGTCGCTCGTCAAGCGCGGCGCCGGCGTAAAGGATTCCGGAAACATTCTTCCCGGTCACGGAGGGATGCTGGACCGCATTGACGCGCTGCTCTTTGCCGCACCGGTGGTTTGGTACTATGCCGCGTGGCGCGTTCTGTCCTGAATACCGCTGGAACGAGTAATAAGTAATGAGTAATAAGTAACGCACCCCGCAGTCCCGCTTCGCTTATTACTTATTACTCATTACTCATTACTTATTACTTATTACTCGCATGAAACGAATCGCCATTCTCGGCTCGACTGGTTCCATTGGGCGGAGCACGCTCAAGATCGTCGAAGCGTATCCCGAGCGCTTTCGCGTGGTATCGCTGGCGGCGGGAAAAAACATCGACGCCGTATTCGAGCAGGCATGCCGGTGGCAGCCGCGGCTGATTTCCGTTGCGGAGGAGCAGCAGGCGTCGGCGCTGCGCGAACGTTTGCGCGCGGCCGGACACACCGGGATTGACGTCGTTTATGGGCCGGCGGGAAACGTTGCGGTGGCGACGCATCCCGAGGCGGACTTCGTGGTCAGCGCGATCGTGGGCGTCGCCGGACTGGAAGCGACGTATGAAGCGGTGCGCGCGGGCAAGTCAGTGGGGCTGGCGAACAAGGAATCGCTGGTGGTCGCGGGCGAGTTGATCACCGGCGAAGCGCAACTCCAGGGCAAGCCGCTGCTGCCCATCGACAGCGAGCACAACGCGGTGCATCAGTGCATGCGCGGCGGACGCCTGGACGAGGTCGAGCGGGTGTGGCTCACGGCGTCGGGCGGACCATTCCTGAATACTCCGGCGGAGGAGTTCGACGGCATCACCGTGGAGCAGGCGCTGAACCATCCGACATGGAAGATGGGACCGCGCATCACCATTGATTCGGCCACGCTGATGAACAAGGGCTTCGAGGTGATCGAGGCGTGCCGCCTGTTCCGGCTGCCGCCGAGCCAGATCGGGGTCATCGTCCACCCGCAATCGACGATTCACTCCATGGTGGAGTTCAAGGACGGCAGCCTGCTGGCGCAACTGTCGGTCACCGACATGCAGTTGCCCATTCTTTACGCGCTTACCTACCCAGAAAGAATTGCAAGCGACCTGCGCTTCCCCGTTCTAGAGATGAAGCGGCTGGATTTCAGGCCGCCGGACTTGGAGAAGTTTCCCTGCCTGCGGCTGGCGTATGAAGCGGCGGGCGCGGGCGGGTCGAAAACGATTGCGCTGAACGCGGCGGATGAGGTCGCGGTAGCGGCGTTTCTCGACCGAAGAATCGGGTTCAGCGACATTCCCCGGGTGATTTCGGCGATTTTGGATGAAACGGAAGAGCGCCATCCCGAATCTATTAAAGAGGTGCTGGCGGTGGACGCGGAGGCGCGCCGCCGGGCTTGGGGTAAAATCGAAGCGAGACAAAGCAGCTCGAAATCCCCCCGTTCTGTCATTGGTGATTGAGTGATTTGTGATTTGGTGATTGAGCGGCGCGGACCGCGTAGCGACAGTCACGAAATCACAAATCGCTAAATCGCAAATCGAAGGTTACTACTGGATGTACAACTTCCTTACTAGCGCCGTGGCGGTCGGATTCGTGCTGGGGATCATGATCCTGGTGCACGAGTTCGGACACTTTGCCGCGGCCAAGCTGTTCGGCGTGCGCGTCGAGCAATTCGCAATCGGATTCGGCAAGCGGCTGTTCGGCGTCCACAAGGGCGGAACGGATTACCGCGTCAACCTGCTGCCGCTGGGCGGCTACGTAAAAATGAGCGGCGAGAACCCGCTGGAGGCGCGCACGGGCGACCCGGCGGAGTTCATGTCGCACCCGCGCTGGCAGCGCTTCATCATCGCCTTTGCCGGACCGCTGATGAACATCATCCTGGCGGTCGGGCTGATGACCGTGGTGTACATGGTGCACTTCGAGCATCCGGCGTACCTGGATCAGCCGGCGGTGATTGGCTACGTGATGGGCGGCTCACCGGTGGACAAGGCCGGAATCCTGCCCGGCGACCGGATCATCAAGATCGACGGAATGGAAAACCCGACCTGGCAGGACGTGATCCTGAAGGCGATGCTGAGCCCGGGACATCCGGTCGACGTCACCGTGCAGCGCGATACCGCCCTGCTGGAAAAGCAGGTGGTGCCGGATGCGGTGGGGCCCGACAAGATTGGCGAGGCAGGGTGGATTCCCGACCGTCCGGTGCAGGTAGGGGCGGTAGAACCGGACATGCCGGGCGCCAAGGCCGGCATGAAAGAGGGCGACAAGATTCTGTCTGTGAACGATCGGCCGGTGAGGTCGATTGAATCGCTGCTGGCGCTGCTGGAACTGAACCAGACGAAGCTCGCCAAGGTGGCGGTAGAGCGCAATGGACAGCACATCGATTTGAGCGTCACGCCGGTGCTGGCGATGGTGGATGGCAAGCCGCGGTACCGCTTGGGATTCCAGTCGTCCGAACCGATCCACGTGGACAAGCTGCCGTTCGGCGAGGCGTTCCAGAAATCCGTTGAACAAAACCGGCGGCTGTCGGGGTTGATCCTGGAAATGGTGCGGAAGCTGGTGCAGCGGCAGATTCCGATACAGCAGATCTCGGGGCCGATCCGGATCGCGAAAATGTCGGGCGACGCGGCGCGTCAGCAGGGTTGGATGCCGCTGCTGGAGTTGATGTCGGGCATCAGCATCAACCTGGCCATCTTCAACCTGCTGCCCTTCCCGATTCTCGATGGCGGAATGATCCTGTTCCTGATCATCGAAGGGATTCGGCGGCGCGATATCAGCCTGCACATCAAAGAACGAATCTACCAAGTGGCGTTCGTCCTGCTGGTGCTGTTCGCGGTGATGGTCATCTACAACGATTTGGCAAAGACGATCCCGGGATTGGGCGGAAGACTGCCGTAACGCGGCGTACAGTTTACGGCGTACGGAAAACGGAATTGCGGGCGAGGGATGATGGATTCTTCGCCCGCTGTCTTTATACCCTCTGCGTCCTCCGTGTCCTCTGTGTCAAACCCCCGGGGTCAGGTAAACTTA
>DAISJI010000135.1:1559-6821 GCA_036821585.1 Terriglobales bacterium | reverse complement strand
TCCATCACCATTTCACGATGGCGGTGAAGGATTTGGGGTCGAGGCTGGCGCCGCCGACGAGGGCGCCATCGATCTCGGGCTGCGACATGAGATTGTGGGCGTTGTCGGGCTTGACGGAGCCGCCGTAGAGAATGCGCATGGCGTCGGCGGCCGGCTGGCCGACGGCTTGGGCGACCTCGTCGCGGATGATGGCGTGAGCGTCGGCGGCCATCTGCGGCGTGGCGGTCTTGCCGGTGCCGATCGCCCAAATGGGTTCGTAGGCGACGAGGACAGGTCCGGCTTGGTCGCCGCCGATCGAGCGAAAGGCGCGCGAAACCTGGCGGCGGAGGACTTCCTCGGTCAGGCCGGCTTCGCGCTCCTGCATCACTTCCCCTACACACACAATTGGAACCAAGCCGGCTTCGAGTGCGGCTTTGAGCCGGGCGTTAACGCTATCGTCGGTTTCGGCGAAGTACTGGCGGCGCTCGGAGTGTCCGATGATGGCGTGGGTGCAGCCGATGGCGAGCAGCATGGAGGCCGAGACTTCCCCGGTATATGCGCCCTCTTTCGCCCAGTGAACATTCTGGCCGCCGATGCGGACGTTGGTGTCCTTGGTCGAGGCGACTGCGGTGGCGATGCACGGATAGGGCGGGCAGACCACGATCTCGTCGCGGTTGTGGGAGAGGATGCCGGGAAGGAAGGCGTCGAAGAAGATGCGGCACTGCTCGGGAGTTTTGTACATCTTCCAATTGGCGGCGATGACTTTCTTACGCATTAGATAGCCTCATAAAAATGCAGGTTCCTCGACTCGAAATGACGATTAGAGAAATTCATGAATGGGCCCGTGCAGTGACGACTTTCTCGGCGGCGGATTTGTAGGCCTCGAAGGTGCGCTGGTCGAAGAGGACGAAGCGGACTTCGCGGACGTGTTGAGTTCCAGTGAGAGTTTCAGTTACCGCTTTCATGGCGACTTCGGCGGCCTGCTGAACGGGATATCCGAATGCGCCGGTGGAGATGGACGGGAAGGCGATGGTCGGAACTTTCATTTCGTCGGCCAGGCGAAGAGATTCGCGGTAGCAACTGGCGAGAGTTTGCGGTTCGCCATTTCCGCCGCCCTGCCAGACGGGGCCGACGGTGTGAATGACGTAGCGCGCAGTGAGATTGCCGCCGCTGGTGGCGATGGCGCGGCCGGCCGGAAGCGGTGGATGGGTCTTGCGATATTGGCGGCACTCGTCGAGGATGGCCGGGCCTCCGGCGCGATGAATAGCGCCGTCCACGCCGCCGCCCCCCATCAGGGACGAATTGGCGGCGTTGACGATGGCTTCCGCGTCCTGGCCAGTGATGTCGCCGGTGAGGAGCGAGAGCGTACGGTCGCCGACGGAGATGCGGAAATGATCAGGCATTGTGCCGTCCCTGCGGGACTCGGGATTCGTGACGGCCTTGTTCCCGGGGCTTACCCTTCGCTTCTCTCAGGACAGGCTAACCGGGCTATGAATTGTCGCGCTTGCGGCGCTCATTTCTTATCGGTTAAGGCTTCGACGCCGGGAAGCTTCTTCCCTTCCAGAAACTCCAATGATGCGCCGCCGCCGGTGGAGATATGGGTGATGCGGTCGGCGACGCCGGCATCGTGGACCGCGGAAACGGTGTCGCCGCCACCGACGATGGAAGTCGCGCCGGAGTTATCCACCACGGCATGAGCAATCTTGCGCGTGCCGCGGGCGAAGGGCGGTTTTTCGAACACGCCCATGGGACCGTTCCAGACGATGGTTTTGGCCCGCGAAATTTCTTCACTGAACAGGTCGATCGTTTTCGGCCCGATGTCGAGCGCCATCATTTCGGCCGGAATCGGCTGGCCTTCGCCGATGGTACGCGTGACGGCATCGTCGGCAATCTTCATGGCGACGACGTGATCGACGGGCAACAGGAACTTGACCTGGCGCTCCTTCGCCTGCGCCATCATCTGGCGGGCGAGGTCGACCTTGTCTGCTTCGACGAGCGATTTGCCGACCTCGTGACCCTGCGCTTTCAAAAACGTATACGCCATTCCGCCACCGATAATGAGCGCGTCCACCTTGGTGAGCAGGTTCTGGATGACTCCGATCTTGTCGCCGACCTTGGCGCCGCCGAGGATGGCGACGAACGGCTTGGCCGGATTGTGCAGCGCCTTGCCGAGATGCTCGAGTTCTTTTTCCATCAGCAGGCCGGCAGCGGATTTCTCGACGAATTTCGTTATGCCAACGGTCGAGGCGTGGGCGCGATGGGCGCTGCCGAACGCGTCGTTGACGTAATAGTCGGCGAGGCGGGCGAGGGCCTTGGAGAAACCCTCCTCGTTGGTTTCCTCTTCGGCGTGGAAGCGGAGATTTTCGAGGAGAAGCGTCTGGCCTTTCTCGAGCTTCTCCGCCATCTCCTCCGCTTGCAGGCCGATGCAGTCGGTGCAGAAGCCGACGTTCTCGCCGCGATTGAGGACCTGGTCGAGCAGCATGCGCAGACGCTCGGCAACGGGCCGGAGGCTCATCTTCGGATTCGGGTTGCCCTTGGGACGTCCGAGGTGCGAGGCGAGGATGAGGCGGGCGCCGTGGCGCAGGGCGTATTCGATGGTCGGCAGCGTTTCGCGGATGCGGGTGTCGTCGGTGACGCGGCCCGCATCATCGAGCGGCACGTTGAAGTCCACGCGCATGAAGACTCGATGATTGCTCAGCGGAAGATCGCGGATGGAGAGCTTGGCCACTGCCGTCGAAACTTCGTTTTGCTTGGTCGCGGTTCGGGTCATAGGATTTGAAATTTCAAAT
The DNA here is from genome assembly GCA_036821585.1 of Terriglobales bacterium. GTDB lineage: Bacteria > Acidobacteriota > Terriglobia > Terriglobales > Acidobacteriaceae > DAISJI01. The sequence continues at coordinate 4,053 of DAISJI010000135.1, read as the reverse complement.
TCTAAAATCTCAAATTTCAGATTGCTGGGTGTGCGCCGCGGTTTGCGGTCACACCCAGCATTTGTTATCAGAGGCCTTTCTTGCCGAGAAAATTGATCAGGTCGCGGACGCGGCAGGAGTAGCCCCACTCGTTGTCGTACCACGCGATGACCTTCACGCAGTTGCCGGCGACGACCCGGGTGAGCGGCGCGTCGAGGATCGACGAGCGGCTGTCGCCACGGAAGTCCATCGAAACCAGTTCCTGCTCCTCGTAACCGAGATAGCCCTTCAGCGGACCGGACTCGGAAGCCTTCTTCATCGTCGCATTCACTTCCTCGGCGGTGGTTTTCTTTTCCACGAACACGACCAGGTCGACGACCGAAACGTTGGGCGTGGGCACGCGCATGGCGAAGCCGTCGAGCTTGCCCTTGAGTTCCGGAATGACCAGGTAAACGGCCTTGGCGGCGCCGGTGGTGGTGGGAATCATGTTGATGGCCGCCGCGCGCGCCCGCCGCAGGTCTTTGTGCGGAAAGTCGAGGATGACCTGGTCGTTGGTGTAGGAGTGAATCGTGGTCATGGTGCCGGCGACAATCTTGAAATTATCGTTCACCACTTTGGCAATCGGAGCCAGGCAGTTCGTTGTGCAGGAGGCGTTGGAGAGGATGTTGTGCTTGGCCGGGTCGTACTTGTCTTCGTTCACGCCCATGACGATGGTGATGTCTTCGTTCTTGGCGGGCGCGGAGATGATGACCTTCTTGACCGGGCCGCGCATGTGCTTGCGCGCGTCCTCGGCGTTGGTAAAGCGGCCGGTGGATTCGACGACCACCTGGGCGCCGACGGATTCCCAGTCGATCTTGGCGGGGTCCTTTTCGGCGAAGACACGGACCTTGCGGTTGTCCACGTGGATGAAGTCGCCGGCGGCGGAGACGTTGTGCGTCAAGTTGCCGAGGACGGAGTCGTACTTCAGCAGGTGGGCGAGGGTCTTGGCGTCGGTGAGGTCGTTGACGGCGACGAACTCCAGGTTGTTGTCGCCGAGCGCGGTGCGGAGAATGTTGCGGCCGATGCGGCCGAAACCGTTGATACCTACTTTGATGGCCATCGTACCTCCACGAGATATTAAGAGCGGAGTACAGGAGACTTCCGCGAACTATATCGAAGAAAAAATCGTAACACCGAGACGAGCGGAAAAGGAAGTTAGTTTCAGAAACGGAATGGCGAGGTTGCTTTTGGGAAAAATCGGGAGGAGAATTCGCCCGCACTCTAGGAATCAATGGACTTCATTCGCCTGCTGCTCGGCATCTTGCTTTCGCTATTGCCGGAGCGCTACCGCTCGCGCTTCGGATGGGGCTTCGTTTCTGCCGCATCGGCCGTGACTTCCGGCGCGTTGCAGTTGGTCGCGTGTCTGGGAATACTTCTCTACCGCTACATCCTGTTCGCCGATCGACGCGTGATGGCAATGCCCAGCCACGTGGTGCTGGGAGCAGCCGAGCAGGGCGGCCAGACGGCCGTCATGGGCATGGGCCTCTTTGTCTTGGCCGAGTACCTCATTCAGCCTCTCACTCTCCTGCTTACCTATTTTGCGATTGAGGGCTTGGTGCGGATTGCGGCGGGCGTTGTGTCTGGCGAAGTGGTGCCGACCCTTCCCCTGCAGTTGCTCGCGCTGGCACACTTCAAGGCTGCAGCGGCCAAACATGAGCGCAACCTGGGGCCGCCGGTGGTGGATTTGGTCCAACCGGGAAGTGGAGATTTCGCCCTCGTCATCGCAAGTTGCCGTCCCAAGCCGTGGAACAACATGACAACCATTTCCTACGAAGAGAAGCTGTACGAGTTAGTGCGCGAAGAGCAGGCCCAGCCTCCTCGCCGATGGGTGTACATACTGCGTAAGCGTCCCGAGAGCAAGATCATTCGCGGCGCGCTCTACCAATACCGCCCCGACGAGGTCATGCCGAAAGAGCCGGCGGAGGCCGCCAGCCCCGAATAGGATTTGCGGAGTGCCGGTTGCCAGAAGGTCAATTGCCGATAGTAAGCGGCTTGTGTTCCAATCCTCCTATGCGTAATTGGCAACGCGACCGCAACCGGCGGCGCAAGAAACCGGCAGAGGGCTCCACCGATGCCCAGCCCCAGCACGAGCCTCTTCAACCTATCTATCCCGACCTGAAACCCGACGAGTCCGTCGCCGAAAAACTCGGACGAGATGAGGGCGAGGGAGAAAACATCGGGAACCGTATTGAACCGGCGGAACCGGCGGCTGCGTCCGAACCCGTCCAGCCGCGCGAGGGGCCGCAGAGGAAACGGCGGCGCCGGGGACGCGGGGGACGAGGACGAACGTCACAGCAACAGGCTGCGGCGGATGCAGCGGCCCCGCCGTCTGTGGTGTCGGAGGTCGCGCCCGAATTGCCGGCGGCAACCACAGCGTTGCCGTCCGCTTCCAGGCGTCAGCAGCGTCCGGCGCGTCAGCAGCGTCCTGCGCAACCGCAGCACCCGGCGCCACCGCAGCCGCCGACGCAACTGCAGC
>DAISJI010000135.1:0-1459 GCA_036821585.1 Terriglobales bacterium | reverse complement strand
CAGCGGCCGCCCCGCGGCATAGTCGTGCTGGCGATTGGACTTCCCGGCTCGGGCAAGAGCAGTTGGTTCAAACGACGTGGTGTGACGGCGTTGTCCAGCGACCTGCTGCGGGCATTGTTATTCGACAACATCACCGAACAGAAGTACCAGGACCTGGTCTTCGGCACGCTCCGCTCGCTCCTGCGGGCGCGCCTGATCGCGCGCATGCCGTGGAACTACGTGGACGCGACCAACCTCTCGCCGAAAGAGCGCGCCGGATGGATCAAGATGGCCAAGGAATTCGGCTACGAAGCGCACGCCGTGTTCTTCGACGTGCCGCTGCAGGTGTGCAAGGACCGCAACCTGCGGCGCGCGCGCATAGTTCCTGACGAAATCATGGAGCGCTTCGCGGAGAAGCTGCGCCCGCCGACATTCGAGGAAGGGTTCTCGAAGATCATCGTGGTGCGGGTGAAGAAGCGGGACGAAGAGCCGACCAGCGAGATGCTCTAAGAGCAGGCAACAGGCTTCAGGAAAAACAGAGGCGCGGATCCTATCCACGCCTCTGTTCTTTTCCATCTGGTACCGGCTGCCCTCAGCCGGTCCTATGCCAGCTTTATTACGACAGCCAGTCTCACATCCTCATTTGAGGTATTGCAGCATTTCCTTGAACGCCGGGGTGCTGGAGCCGCGAAGGAGTTCGTAGATGATGGTTTCGGTCGAAGAGATGAGCGCCCCGGCGACTTCCATGCGGCGCAGGCCGATCTGCCAGTTCCACTCGGCGCGCGAACTGACGGCGTCGGAGGCAACGTGAACGAGAAATCCCTGGTTGAGCGCTCCCAGCACCGTCTGCAGGACGCAGATGTGCGTCTCCATGCCGCAGACGATCAGCGTGTTGCGATTGCCGGGGAGCGCGCGGACAGCGGAACAAAAGCGGTCGCTGCCGAAGCAGGAGAAGGCGGTCTTGTCCATCACCTCGGCGGGCGGGAGGAGCGAGGCGACTTCGGGCACGATGGCGCCCAGTCCCTTGGCATACTGCGTGGTGGCCAGTACCGGGAGGTCCAGGATGCGGGCAAGGCGAAGCAACAACTGCGCATTGCGCACCAGCCGCTCCTTTTCAAAGATGGGCGGCAGGAGCTTTTCCTGGATATCGACGACGATGAGGGCGGATTTGTCAGCCTCGAGTGGGCGGCGCGCAACCTCGGTGGGATCGGGAGCCGTATGAACGGATCCGACTTGCGACATGAGGGCCTCCTGGAGCGATGGGCGCGCGGTGCTGAACCCGCAATTCTAGTCCCACGCCACTGGATTCGCTGGGACCGGCGGACACAAGGTTGACCGGCTCAGCGGGATGACCTTACAATCGAAACAGGCTTGCAGCAGCCCTTCGCGGCCTGTCTCAATTGCTGCCCCCTCGTTCAACGGTTAGGACATCTGCCTCTGGAGCAGAATATCGGGGTTCGAATCCCTGGGGGGCAGCCAA
>DAISJI010000134.1:5304-6882 GCA_036821585.1 Terriglobales bacterium | reverse complement strand
AGCAGGCCGCCGATCGCATGAGCGCCGACGGCTACCGGGCGGTCGCGACCAGGACAGTTTCGAGGAAAGAGTATTGGGAGCAGTTGTTCGTCTGATTTGAAATTTGAAATTTTCAAATTTGAAATTTCAAGTCGCAGGATTGGGCGGTCGACTAATGGCAGGTCAAGTGCCTTTGGAGCACTTTGTCCAGGTTCGAATCCTGGCCGCCCAGCCAGGAATGCAGTTGCTAGTTGCTAGTTGTCAGTAGCGGGGACTAGGCCGCTGGAAGCAGTCGCCAGCAAAAGCTAAGGCTAAGAGCTAACCGGCTAACAGCCAAAAGGCTAGATATGCAGGCAGGACAGAAGACCAGCGAAGTGACGCACGGCGAAGCCAATACAACCGTGCGCGACGAGGCGGCGACGGCCGAAAAGGACCACCAGCAACCGAAGGGAGAGCGCAAGGTGCAACGCGTGCGCAGCGACGAAAAGCTGAAGATTTTCTGCGGCACGGCGAACCCCGCGCTGGCCTCGGAGATCTGCACCTTCCTCGGCATCCCTCTCGGGCAGACGCACATGACACGCTTCTCCGACGGCGAGGTCTACGTGCAACTGCTGGAGAACGTGCGCGGGGCCGACACGTTCATCGTGCAGCCGACCTGCCACCCGGTCGATTCGAACCTGATGGAACTGCTGCTGATGATCGACGCCCTGAAGCGCGCCTCGGCCCGCCGCATCACGCCGGTGATCCCGTACTTCGGCTACGCGCGCCAGGACCGCAAGGACAAGCCGCGCGCGCCGATATCGGCCAAGCTGGTGGCGGACCTGCTGACCACCGCGGGCGCGAACCGCTCGCTCATCGTCGACCTGCACGCGCCGCAGATCCAGGGTTTCTTCAATATCCCGGTGGACCACCTGTTCGCTTCCCCGGTGCTGGTCAGCCACTTTCGCGACATGAACCTGCCGAATTTGACCGTGGTCTCGCCCGACGCGGGCGGCGTGGAGCGTGCGCGCTTCTTCGCCAAGAAGATGGACTCACCGATGGCGTTCGTGGATAAACGCCGCGTGGAGATGGACGTCACCGAAATCATGCACCTGGTGGGCGATGTCCATGGGCGTACCTGCGTGATTCTCGACGACATCATCGACACCGCGGGAACGCTGGTGAAAACGGCGGTGGCGCTGATGGACAACGGCGCCGACCAGGTTTACGCCTGCGCCTCGCACCCGGTCCTGAGCGGGCCGGCTATCGAACGGATTTCCAATTCTCCGCTCACCGAGGTGGTGGTCACCAACACCATCCCGCTGACGGAAGAAGGCAAACGCGAACCCAAGATCAAGGTGCTCTCCATCGCCGGGCTCATCGCCCGCGCGATCCAGTCGATCCACGAAGAGACCTCGGTCAGCAGGCTGTTCGCATAGAGAAAGGTATTTCAGTAAATCGGTGTATCGGTATTTCGGTATTCGGAACGACAGCTTTGGACTGCGACACCGAAAAACCGATATACCGAAATACCCGAAGACGGATTTGGACTTAGAGGACTCTTTTTATGGCAATGATGGATACACTCGTAGAAGCGAAGCCGCGCGAAGCGAAAAACAA
>DAISJI010000134.1:3356-5204 GCA_036821585.1 Terriglobales bacterium | reverse complement strand
TTATGGCAATGATGGATACACTCGTAGAAGCGAAGCCGCGCGAAGCGAAAAACAAGAATGCGGCGCGGCGCGTGCGCATGGCGGGCAGCGTTCCCGCGGTCGTGTACGGCGCGGGTAAAGGCGCGGTCTCGATCAGCCTGGACCCCAAGCAGATCACCCGCATCCTGCGCTCGGAAACGGGTCACAACACCATTCTCGACCTCCAGCTCGACGGCGAAAAAACCAAGGTGATGATCGTCGATTGGCAGTACGAGCCCATCAAGGGATCGCTGCTGCACCTCGACCTGAAGCGCATCGCCATGGACAAGCGCCTCAAGGTGAAGGTCCCCATCCTGCTCAAGGGCGAGTCCTACGGCGTGAAGACCGAGGGCGGAATCCTGGAGCATGTGCTGCGCGAAGTCGAAATCGAGTGCCTGCCGGCAGACATCCCGGGGCACATCGACCTCGACGTCACCGAACTCAAGTTCGGTGAGGTATTGCGCGTGAAGGACCTGCCGCACGCCGAAGGCAAGCTGGGGTTCCTGACCCCCGAGGACCAGGTCGTGGCCCACGTGGTCGCGGTGAAGGAAGTCGTGGAAGCGACTCCGGAAGCCGTCGCTGCCGACGCCACCGCCGTTCCCGCGGAGCCCGAAGTCATCAAGAAGGGCAAGCAGGAGACCGAGGAAGGCGCCGTGGCTGCCGAACCGGCCAAGGGCGAAAAGGCTGAAAAGTCCGATAAGAAGGCCGAGAAGAAGGAGAAGAAATAGTTTCTAGTTTCAGTTTCGAGTTTCGAGTTGTCGGAAGCGCGGCAACTCGAAACTGAAACTAGAAACTGAAACTCGCGTACGGCATGAAACTGATCGTCGGTCTAGGAAATCCCGGCATCGAGTACCAGTTCACGCCGCACAATCTTGGGTTCCTCGCCATCGACCGCATCGCCGAGCAGTACGGGGCGCATGTTTCCAACCGGCGCTGCAAGGCGCAGACCGGGAAAGCGAACATCGCCGGGCAGGAAGTGCTGCTGGCCAAGCCTGAGACGTTCATGAATCTCAGCGGCCTCTCGGTGCGGGAGCTGGTGAATGAGTACGCGATCGATCCTGCCGAAGACTTGGTGGTGATCTACGACGAGCTGGACCTGCCGTTCGGAACGATTCGCATCCGGCAGCGGGGCGGCACGGCGGGCCACAACGGCATGGAGTCGATCGTCGGGGCGCTGGGCGGGACGCAGGAGTTTCTGCGCATCCGCCTGGGAATTGCGCCGGACAAGCCGGTACGCGACGGCGCGGCCTACGTGTTGTCGCAACTGAAGAAGTCGCAGATGGTAGCCGTGGACGAGATGCTCGACGCGGCCTCCGAAGCGGTGAAAACGGCCCTCAGCGAGGGTCCGGCTGCGGCGATGAACCGATTCAACCGCAAGGCCGATGGCGGCCCGGCGGAGAACGCATAAAAAGTTTTTGACTGATGGCTGGAAGCGATTGCCGAATGCCATCTCGGAGAAGCAAATGCAACGTATCTACGAACTGATGTTCATCGTCCGTCCCGACATGACGGACGAAGACCTGGATAAACTGATCTCGACGCTCGAAACCCAGGCGAGCACTTCCGGCGCGACGGTAAAGAACGTGGAGCGCATGGGCAAGCGGCGGCTCGCATACATGGTGCGCGGCTTCGCCGACGGCATGTACATCCTGTTCACGCTGGAAGGCACCGGCGAAATCATCCACGAGCTGGAACGCCGGCTGCGCGTGACCGAGCCGGTGATCAAGTTCCTCACCGTGCGCGTGGACGAGGAGCAGAAGCGCCTCGACAAGGTCAAGAAGCTGCGCGACGCAAAAGTGAAAACGCGTCCCGCGCCGGCAATGGCGCCGG
>DAISJI010000134.1:2188-3256 GCA_036821585.1 Terriglobales bacterium | reverse complement strand
AACAGCGCCGGTAACAGCGCCAGTAGCGGCGCCGGTAGCGGCCGAACCCGTGGCTCCGGCGGAAACCGCCGGCGACGAAACGGCTCCGGCAACGGTTTAACTGCAGTTGCAAGTTGCTAGTTGTCAGTTGCTCGACGCAACGAACTAGCGGCTGACAACTGGCAACTGATAACTCTGAGAGGAATCATGGCTGACGAAACTACACGCACTGCGCCGGGTGGCGCTGAAGGCGGACAATCTTCCGGCGCTCCTTCGGGCGACCGCGGACCGCGTCCGGGTTCGGCACGCGGGCCGCGTCCGGCCGGGCGCGAGGGCGGACGCAAGTACTTCCGCCGCAAGAAAGTCTGCAAGTTCTGCGTCGAGAAGATTGACGCGATCAACTACAAGGACGTGCGGCTGCTGTCGCAGTTCGTTGCCGAAAGCGGCAAGATCGTGCCGCGGCGGCTGACCGGTGTCTGCACCCCGCACCAGCGGCGGCTGACCAAGGCCATCAAGCAGGCGCGCAACATCGCGCTGCTGCCGTTCGCGGGCCGTCCATAAGGATCACTGGGATGTCCCACCCTTCCGACACCAGTCAGGGTGGGGCACCCGACATTCGAAATCGGAGAGAGACATGGAAGTCATCCTGAAAGAAGACGTGCCCAAGCTGGGCGCGCGCGGCGACGTGGTCAAGGTCGCCGAAGGATACGGGCGCAATTTCCTGCTGCCCAAGAAGCTCGCCATCGAAGCCAACCAGGCGAACAAGTCCGTCATTGAGCAGATGAAGACCGCCGCCATCCGCCGCCACCAGAAGGACAAGGCGGATGCGGAGAAGCTCGCCGCCCAGCTCAACGAGGTGGTCATCACCCTGACCCGGCGCTCCGGCGAGCACGATCAGCTCTTCGGCTCGGTTACCTCGAGCGAAATCGCGGCCGAACTCGAGCGCAAGGGCTTCACCATCGACCGCCGCAAACTCTCGCTCGACGAGCCCATCAAGACCCTGGGCGAGCACCAGGTGTCCATCCGTCTGATTAAGGACGTGGCCGCGCACGTGAAGGTGGTCGTCGAGAAAGAAGCGGTGGAAGAGTA
>DAISJI010000134.1:0-2088 GCA_036821585.1 Terriglobales bacterium | reverse complement strand
ACGGCTTTCTCTTTGATCAGTTTCTCTATCCGCGCCTTGAACTCCGCGAACGGGACAGTCTGCGTCTTCTCGCTGCCGCGGGTGCGGACGTTCACCGAATTCGCCTCCGCCTCTTTATCTCCCACCACCAGCAGGAACGGCACTTTCTGCATCGCGTGCTCGCGGATCTTGGCGTTCATTTTCTCGTTGCGCACATCGACCTCAACGCGCACGCCGGCTTCTTTCAATTCCGCGCCCATTTTGTTGGCGTACTCGGCGTGGCGCTCGCTGATGGGAATGACCACGGCCTGGACCGGCGCCAGCCACACCGGGAACGCGCCCGCGTAGTGCTCGATCAAGACGCCGAAGAAGCGCTCGATCGATCCATACAGCGCGCGGTGCACCATCACCGGCTGGTGGCGCTGCCCGTCCTCGCCGACGTATTCCAGGTTGAAGCGCTGCGGCAGGTTGAAGTCGAACTGAATGGTCGAAAGCTGCCACAGGCGGCCGATGGCGTCCACCAGCTTGACGTCAATCTTGGGCCCGTAGAACGCGGCTTCGCCGGGGATCAGCTTGTACTCGACGCCCATGCGCTTCATGCTGTTGTCGAGCGAGCGCACGGCCATGTCCCAGTCGGCGTCGCTACCCTGGTAATGCTCGCGGTCCTTCGGGTCCCAGGTGGAAAGCTCGACCTGGTACTTGTCGAAACCGAAGTCGCGCAGCACGTCGAGCGCGAACTGCATACAGCCGGCAATCTCGTCCTCGATCTGGTCGCGGGTACAGAAAATGTGCGCGTCGTCCTGGGTAAAGCCGCGGACGCGCAGCAGCCCGTGCATGACTCCGGAGCGCTCGTAACGATAGACGGTGCCCAACTCGCCCAGCCGCACCGGCAAATCGCGATAAGAGCGCAGCGTGTCCATGTAAATCAGGATGTGCCCCGGGCAGTTCATGGGCTTGAGGCGGTAGTCGGCGTCGTCGAGCTTCATCGGGGTAAACATGTTTTGCTGGTAGAAGCCCTCGTGCCCGGAGATCTTCCACAGGTCCACGCGCATCACGTGCGGCGTATAGACGAGCGAATACCCGCGACGCAGGTACTCGTCGCGCATCCAGTCCTCCATCGTCTTGCGGATGATGCCGCCCTTGGGATGCCAGAAAATCAGCCCCGGCCCGGCCAGTTCCTGGATGGAGAACAGGTCGAGCTGCTTGCCCAGTACGCGGTGGTCGCGCTTCTTCGCCTCCTCGATTTGCTTCAGGTGCTCGTCGAGGTCTTTCTTGCTGAAGAACGAGGTGCCGTAGATGCGCTGGAGCTGCGGGTTCTTCTCGTCGCCCAGCCAGTAGGCGCCGGCGATGCTGGTCAGCTTGAACGCCTTGATCTTGCCGGTGGACGGAATGTGCGGCCCGCGGCAGAAGTCCACGAACTTGCCGGTCTTGTAGAGCGAGATTTTTTCGTCGGGCTGGGTGAACTGCTCGATGAAGTGACACTTCATGAAGTCACCCTCGCCCTTGAACTTCTCCAGCCCTTCCGTGCGGGGGATGAACTCGCGCGCGTAGGGCTCGTTGCGCTGCGCGATCTCCTGCATCTTTTTTTCGATTCGTGCCAGGTCCTCGGGGGTGAACGGCTGCTCGCGATGGAAGTCGTAGAAGAAACCGCTCTCGGTCGCCGGACCGTGTCCGAGCTTGGTCTCTGGGAAAAGTTCGAGCACCGCGGCCGCCATCAGGTGCGCCGACGAGTGCCGGTACACCTCCAGCGCCTCGGGGTCGCGGTCGGTCAGGATGCGCACTTCGGCGTCCTGCTCGATGGGCCGCGCCAGATCGACGAGCTTGCCATCGACCTTCGCCACCATGGCGGCATCGGCCAGGCGCGGCGAGATGGACCTCGCAATCTCCAGCGCCGAAGTACCGCGCGGCACCTGCTTCACGCTGCCGTCGGGCAGTTTGATGTTGATCATTTCGGCCGCGGAGGATGCGGCGGCCTGGTTTTGTACTTGGGCGTCGTCAGCCATAGTGAATTCCCCGCCATCTGTTCAAATTCTTGAGTTTAGTGATGCGACCCGCAGGGGGTCAAACGAGGGCGCGGCGCTAACGTGTAGCGCGTGTTCGGCGGGATGT
>DAISJI010000133.1:5134-6927 GCA_036821585.1 Terriglobales bacterium | reverse complement strand
TTTCGTCCGTCGGCTTCTCCATACGCTTGATGTTTTCCATGTGCTTCTCGGCGTAATGGAGGTCCTTCTCGAATTTCTTATAGAACTCGGCGAGCGCGTCGGTCCACTTCTCCTTGCCTTCCTCGATGTCGTCCAGTTCTTCTTCCAGGCGCGCGGTGTAGGCAGGATCGAAGATGTCCTTGAAGTTCTCGACCAGCAGGTTCGTCACCACGTCACCGATCTCGGTCGGATAAAATCTGCCGCCGCTCTTGGTGACGTACTGCCGCTCCAGGATGGTGCTCAGGATGGTCGCGTAGGTGGACGGCCGCCCGATGCCGCGCTCTTCCAGTTCCTTCACCAGCGACGCTTCGTTGAAACGCGGTGGAGGCTCGGTGAAATGCTGCTCCGGCTTGATTCCGGGCTCCTTCAGCGTGAGCTTCTGGCCTTCTTCCAGCGCCGGCAGCTTGTGCTTGAGCGCCTCGTCTTCTTCGTCCCTGGCATCCTTCGACTCCTCGTAAACCTTGAGAAACCCGTCGAACTTCATGACCGAACCGGTCACGCGGAACATGTAGCGCGCTTCGCGGGATTTCGCCTCGATGTCCACGCTGGTCTGGTCGAAGACCGCGGGCGTCATCTGCGAGGCCACAAAGCGCTGCCAGATCAGCTTGTAGACCTTCATCTCGTCGGGGGGCAGATATTTTTCCAGCGATTCCGGTGTGCGGGTCACGTCCGTCGGGCGGATCGCCTCGTGCGCTTCCTGCGCTTCCTTCTTCGACTTGTAAACGTTGGGCTGCTCGGGCACGTACTGCGGGCCAAAGTGCGAAGGCAGGAACTCGCGCACTTCCTGCAACGCATCGTTCGACACGCGCACCGAGTCGGTACGCATGTATGTGATCAGGCCGGCCGTGCCTTCCTCGCCGATGTCCGCGCCTTCGTACAGCCGCTGCGCCAGCATCATGGTGCGCTTCACCGAGAAGCGCAGCTTGCGCGACGAGTCCTGTTGCAGCTTGCTGGTGGTAAACGGCGGCGCGGGAGAACGGCGGCGCTCTCGCTTTTCGACCTTGCTGACCGTCCATGCGGCGTTGCCCAACGCCTCGACGATTTTCTTCGATTCTTCCTCGTTCGGGACTTCGGTTTTCTCGTCGCCGATGCCGAGGAAGCGTGCGTCGAACGCCGGCGGTTTGCCCGCCGTCAGGTGCGCATCAATCGTCCAGTACTCTTTCTTATCGAACGCCTTGATTTCGCGCTCGCGTTCCACGATCAGCCGCAGCGCCACCGTCTGCACGCGTCCGGCGGAGAGGCCGCGGCGCACCTTGTCCCACAGCAGCGGCGATATCTGATAACCGACGAGGCGGTCCAGGATGCGGCGCGTCTGCTGCGCGTCTACCAGGTTGCGGTTGATGTCGCGCGCATGATCGAAGGCAGCGAGCACCGCGCGCTTGGTAATTTCGTTGAATGTGACACGACGGATTTTTTGGCCGTCTGTCTTCTTCTTCTTTTTCTTGCCGTCGTCCTCGCTGAGTTCGTCCGCAAGATGGGCAGCGATGGCTTCGCCTTCGCGGTCCGGATCGGGCGCCAGGAAGATGTGGTCCGCCAACTTGCCCAGCTTTTTCAGCCGCGCCAGCACCTTTTCCTTGCCGGGGATCACCACCAGCTCGGTTTCGAAATTGTTCTCCACGTCGACCGCCAGCCGGCTCTTGGGTAGGTCCTTCACGTGCCCCAGCGAAGCCTCGACCTCGTAGTCCTTGCCCAGATATTTCTGGATGGTCTTGGCTTTGGCCGGCGATTCGACGATGACTAAATTTGATGCCAAA
>DAISJI010000133.1:0-5034 GCA_036821585.1 Terriglobales bacterium | reverse complement strand
CTGGATGGTCTTGGCTTTGGCCGGCGATTCGACGATGACTAAATTTGATGCCAAAGTTTCCCCTGTCTCTAAGTTCTATTTCGAAAGTAACAAAAAATTGCTGACGTGTCAGGTATGTCAGTATTTCGGTATGTCGGTATTTCGGTGAACGAGAAAGCCGAACTCAGTTCGAAGTGCTCGATTTACCGCGCGTATCTAGCCCATTTATCAGTCCCGACAGCATCTTCTTGACTCGAATCGTTTCTGCGTTCAGGCGCCTGTACTCCGCTTCGGTGAGCATTCCCAAGTCTTTGGCAAGCAGAAAGTGATATTCCAATTCGCTCGCCGACCCCATCGCGATCTGTAGAAACCGAACGAGCTCAGGATTACCATACCTCCCGCACCCCTCCGCAATATTCGCGCCAATCGACGCTGCCGCCCGACGAATCTGACTGACAAGCCCGAATAACTCCGCCTTCGGAAAACCGGCGGTTGCCCGATACGAATGCAGTGTCAGCCCGTGCGCATACGTCCATACATCCAGATTCCTGAAGTTCTGCATGAGTGCCTCGTCGCATTGGAAGAATCCTTCGGCCCCAGTCGAACTTCTACACCATACATACCGAAATACCGACATACCGAAATACCGCTACATGCTCTTGACGAAATTCTTCCCGGGCATTTGCTTGATTCTTCCCGACAACTCGAGCTCAAACAGAGCGCTGAAAATCTCCGACGGCGAGAGAACTCCGTCCAGTACCTCGACGATTTCATCGATGTGCATGGACTCGTCGGACTTCAACACTCGCAGCAGTTTTTTCTCATACGGCGAGGTTTCGGTCTCGAACAGTGATGCAGTAGCCCCGGCTTCCGATGCAGCGGGCGCTTCCGCTTCCACCTGCAAGCGCACGTCGGCAGGCAGGTCTTCCCACACGTCTTCCCAGGTCGCGGTCAGCTTCGCTCCCTGCTTTATCAACGTATTCGGGCCCCAGGAGTTGCGGTTGGTTACATTTCCCGGGACGGCAAACACCTCGCGGTTCTGCTCCAGCGCGCAGCGCGCCGTGATCCGCGTGCCGCTGTACTCGCCTGCCTCGACCACGAGCACACCCGCGCTGAGGCCGCTGATGATCCGGTTGCGAATGGGAAAATTCTGCGGCGCCGCGAACGTGTCCACCGGAAATTCCGAAACCAGCGCGCCCCCGAAGGCCAGAATCTGCTCGGCGATCCGGCTGTTCTCGCGGGGATAAATGACGTTGATTCCGGTGCCGAATACCGCGACCGTCTTCGCCTTGGCCGCGATGGCGCCCCGGTGCGCGGCGGTGTCCACCCCGCGCGCCATGCCACTGAATATGATGAGTCCACGGGTCGAAAGGTCGCAAGCGAGCCGCTCGGCCATCCCGATTCCGTAAGGCGTAGGGTGGCGCGTGCCCACCATCGCGATGCCCGGACGCGACAGCGCGGTCGCATCTCCGCGCACGTAGAGCACAACCGGCGGATCGTAGATTTGCTTCAGTCGCGGGGGATACTCGACGTCCGACAGCGGTACCACGCGCGCGCCCACCTCGGCCGCCCGCGCCAGGGCGTCATGGGCCTGCTCCAGCGATTTACCCAGCGCGATCGCCTGCGCCGCGGCTGCGTGGAGACCCACCGCTTCCAGTTCGGTCAAACTGGCGCGAAAGACGTTTTCGACATTGTCGAAGTGCTCGACCAATCGCCGGCACCGGGTAGGGCCCAGCGATGGCGTCAGCGAAAGCGCAACCCAGCGCAGCGCGGTGAGATCGTGTGCAGTTTGTGCTGAAGTCATAGGTACCTCGCATCGCCGGAACTTGTATTTCGGTATGTCGGTATATCGGTATTTCGGTACGCCAAAAAATGAGGTCGCCACACGAACCAGGCGCCCGCCGTACCGATTTACCGAATTACCGAGATACCGTCTTCGAAAAACCCGTGACTCTAATCACCAGCGTTAGCCCTGTCAAGGAACTGCGTCACGCACTCTTGTTACAATCGCCGTGATGCCGCGCCCGCTGCGAATCTCCGCGATCTCCTTCCTCAACACCGCGCCCCTGATGTGGGACTTCGAGCAGGGACATCCACCGGTTGCCCCACCCTTCCGCCCGGTTTTGGCGGAGGGTGGGGATTTCCCTGGCGACCTCGAGCGCAGTTTCGAGGTCACCTACACCATTCCTTCGCGCTGTGCCGACGCCCTGCGCACCGGCGAGGCCGACATCGGCATCATCCCGGCGATCACCTACGCGACCATCCCGGGCCTGGTCATCCTGCCCGACGCAGTCATCGCCGCCAAGCATGACGTGCGCTCCATCCTGCTCGTCAGCCACCAGCCGATCGAGCAGGTGCGCACCATCGCCGCCGACACTTCCTCGCGCACCTCGGTCGTGCTGACGCAGATTCTCTGCGAGAAGCTCTGGGGCGGCGCGCGTGAGATGCGGCCCATGGCGCCCGACGTCGATGCCATGCTCGATGCCTGCGATGCGGCTCTGCTGATCGGCGATTCGGCCCTGCGCCTCGATCCGGCAAAGTACCTCGCCTACGACCTCGCCGCGGAATGGCGCAAGCTTACGGGGCTGCCCTTCGTCTTTGCCTTTTGGGCGCTGCGGATGGCAGCACTTTCTGAGACGTCGCGCGATCCCGATCCGGCGACCGTTCTCAGCCGCTCACGCGACCATGGCATCGAACCGCGGAACATCGCCACCATCGCGCGCCTGTGGTCGCCACACGTTGGACTCTCGGAAGCCGCGATCACCGATTACCTCAGCCGCCACATCCACTACACGCTCGACGCCGACAACCGCGCGGGCCTCGAACTCTTCTACCGCTACGCCGCCGAGCTCGGCCTTATCCCGGAAGCGCCCTCGCTCCGCTTCTACGGCCTCCCCGCCCGGCAGTTCGTCGGCTGACCTCCTTCCCATAGCGGGAATTCATTCAGCAAACTTTTCTTCCTACCATCGGCGTTATCACAGCATTGAAGGGCGCTCCCGCTCTAACATTCGCCGGGTCATGCTTACTGCCGCTCCCACCGCAGAGGAGCAAGCGTTCTCGTTGCTGCGTACCATGCTCGGACCAAGCGCCGCGTTTCGCGACGGCCAATGGAGCGCCATCCGCACCATGTTCCAGGAGCGCGGCCGGCTCTTGGTGGTGCAGAAAACCGGCTGGGGCAAGAGCATCGTGTATTTCATCGCCACCCGCATGCTGCGCGACGCGGGCGCCGGTCCCACGCTCCTCATCAGCCCGCTGCTCTCACTGATGCGCAACCAACTCGACATGGCGCAGCGCCTCGGCATCCGCGCGCTCTCCATCAACAGCACCAACGCGGAAAAGTGGGATGCGGTCGAAGACGCGTTGCGCGACGACGAGTGCGACCTGCTGATGGTCTCGCCGGAGCGTCTGGCCAATGAGCGCTTCCAATCGGCGACCCTGCGCCTCATGCGCCGCGGGATCGGCCTATTCGTCGTGGACGAGGCCCACTGCATCTCCGACTGGGGCCATGATTTTCGCCCCGACTATCGTCGCATTCTCGCCGTTCTGCGCCGTCTTCCGGACCGCATGCCCGTGCTCGCCACCACGGCGACGGCGAACAACCGCGTCATTGACGACGTCCTACAGCAATTCGGCCCGAAGCTCGCGCTCATCCGTGGGCCCATGCGACGCCATTCGTTGCGCCTGCAGAACATTGAGCTTCCCCGCGCCGAAGAGCGTCTTGCATGGCTTGCCGAGCACGTGCCGCGGATGAGTGGCTCTGGCATCATCTACTGCCTCACCATCGACGATTGCGAGCGCGTGGCCGGATGGCTGCGTGAGCGCCGCATCGACGCTGCCTCCTACCACGCCGGTCTCGACGACGAGCACCGCGACCAACTCGAGCGCCGCCTGCTCCACAACGAGGTCAAGGCGCTCGTGGCGACGGTGGCGCTGGGCATGGGATTCGATAAGCCCGACCTTGGCTTCGTCGTTCACTACCAGCGGCCCGGATCGGTGATCGCCTACTACCAGCAGATCGGCCGCGCTGGGCGCGCGGTTCGCAATGCCGACGCGGTCCTCCTGTTCGGTGGCGAAGAAGATGACCGCATCATCGAGTACTTCATCGAGAGCGCCTTTCCCTCTCCCGACGAAACCCGCGCTGTGCTGAAGGTACTCGAATCATGCTCAGGCCTGCGCTGGGGTAAACTCGCGCAGCAAGTTGACATCTCCAAGGTGCGGCTGGAGAAGCTCCTGCGCCTACTCGAGGTCGAGGGCGCCGTGGGCCGCGAAAAAGGCGTGGTCTTTCGTACCGCCACGGCATGGACATTCGATGACCAGCGCATTGCGCATATCACTGCCCAGCGCCGCCACGAGCTTCAGCGCATGCGCGACTATACCTACACGCGGCGATGTCTGTGGGAGTTTCTCCAACGCGAGCTCGACGATCCCAGGACCGAACCCTGCGGCCATTGCAGCATCTGTTCGCCTGCAAAATTCTCGACCGCCGTCGACCATCGCCTGGAAGCGCAAGCCGTCGAGTACCTGCGCAAGGACTATCGCATCATCGAGCCGCGCTGCAATTGGCCTCCGTTCGCCGGCGCCGGCTGGTCGGGCAGGATCAAGCCCGAGCTGCGTGTCAGCGAAGGCCGCGCCCTGTGCCGTTACGGCGACGACGGGTGGGGCAAACAGGTGCGCGTTGGCAAGTACACCGCCCAACGCTTTTGCGATCCACTGGTACGTGCGGCTGCCGAGCTGGTCCGCGAAATCTGGCGTCCAGAGCCGTTTCCCGAGTGGGTCACGTGCGTCCCGTCCCGCAGAAACCCGATGCTCGTGCGCGACCTGGCCGAGCGTATCGCTACTGAACTGCGCCTGCCGTTTCGCTCCGCGCTGGTCAAGGTGAAAGACACGCCGGAACAGAAGCTCCTGCACAACTCTGCTCATCAGGTGCAAAACCTCGCGGGCGCAGTGCAGGTCGCAACCGCAGAGGTGCACGCCGGCCCCGTGTTATTGGTGGACGACATGGTGGATTCGCGCTGGACCATGACCGTGTGCGGTGTCCTATTGCGCCAGGCCGGA
>DAISJI010000132.1:3331-6962 GCA_036821585.1 Terriglobales bacterium | reverse complement strand
GCCTGGCGCGGCGTGCGAATCCACAGATGCCGGTGCTCCATCAGGAAATCGACGCCGTGTTCCTTCAGCGAAATCGGGTACGGATCCGACTCCGGCACTTTTTGCAGCACCTGCACGTGGCTGACGTCGAGTTCGTAACCGCCGGGCGCGCGCTTGTCGGCCCGCACCGCGCCGCGCACGATCAGGCTCGACTCTTGCGTGAGTCCCTTGAGCGTCTCGAACGCTTCCGGCGCCTGGTTCTTCGGGCACACGCCCTGGATCACGCCGCTGCCGTCGCGGATTTGCGGAAACAGCAGCTTGCCGCTTTCGCGCGAGTTGTAGAGCCAGCCGCGAATCTCGACCGTTTGGCCCTCGTGCGCGCCGATATCGGAAATGCGCACGACGGGTACTTGCGATTTCTGTTCGTCCGACATAAGAGAATTCACCACCAAGGACACGAAGGATCACAAAGGATTCCTTCGTGTGACTTTGTGTCCTTTGTGGTTAAGTTTTTCCCGCCCCTTCCAGTTTCTTGTACGCCTCGCCCATCCCGCTCGTGATCTGCGGCGGCGTCTTGTGCTCGCCCTCGATTTCGAGCACCAGTGGCGGCGTGTGCGGCGCCGAGCGCAGCATCTCCATCGTGGGTTGCCAGTCGATAGTTCCCTCGCCCGGCCACAGGTGCGAGTCCTGGTCGCCCTTGTTGTCGTGCAGGTGCGTGGACTCGATGCGGTCCTTCAGCGACTCGAACGCCGCCGCCAGGTTGCTCATGATGTGTGCGTGCCCAGTGTCGAAGCAGATCCCGACATCGTCGAAATGCGCCACGTGCAGCAACTCCAGCAGCTTCTCCGGCGTCGAGAGCTCGTTGGGAATGTTCTCCAGCAGCAGCCGCACGCCGAGCGGCTTGGCGAAGGCACGCAGGTGTTCGATGCTGCTCATGGCCGCGTCGAAGGTGCGCTCATCGGCCGATTCTCCGCCCATGCCGACGTGCTGTACCAGGAAGCGGAACGGCACTTGTTCCGCGATCTCCAGTGCACGTTTGATTTCGTCCATCGCCTCGATGCGCCCCTTGCGCTCGGGATCGGCGATGTTGATCGGGTCCATGCTGCGGCCGCCCCACTCGTAGCTGTTGTACATCGGCGAGTGCACCGAGTTCAGCGTTGCGCCCGATGCCTTAAACCACTGCGCAATCTCGACCACGTGCTGGCGCCGGTTGGCGTAGTCGAAGTGGCCGCGGAAGGCGAAGATTTCGATCGCCTCGGCGCCCGCCCGCACCATGCCTTCGAGCAGGCCCGGATGCAGCCGCTCGCGCACAAACGCGTATGTGGACATCGCTTTCAACATAGTCAATATCCGAGCGCCTTTCCGTTGTTGCGTCCGTCGGGCGCGCCCAGCCGCTCTCCGGTCTTCAGGTCGATCATGATGCACTCGGCGTCGCCCCAGTAAGCTTTGCGCGCCAGCTTGTGTCCCTTCTGCTCGAGCAGCCTGGTAGTGTCCGGCGAGAAGCCGCGCTCGACGCTGGTTGAATCCGGCAGCCACTGGTTGTGGAAACGCGGTGCGTTCACCGCTTCCTGGATGTTCATGCCGTAATCGACCACGCCCATCAGCACATGCGCGACCGTGGTGATGATCGTCGGGCCGCCCGGCGAGCCCAGCACCAGCAGCAGCTTTCCGTTCGAGGTGACGATCGTCGGCGTCATCGCCGACAGCGGACGCTTGCCCGGACCAATCGCGTTCGCCGGACCTTGAATCAATCCATACATGTTCGGCACGCCGGGTTTGGACGAGAAGTCGTCCATCTCGTTGTTGAGCAGAAAGCCGAGTCCTTCGACGGTGACGCCGGAACCGAAACCTCCGTTCAGCGTCGTGGTGACGGCGACCGCGTTGCCATCGGTATCCACCACCGAATAGTGCGTCGTGTGTTCGGGCTCGCGAATGTTCTTCGGCTGCGGATGCGTGGCCGCGTAACGGTCCAGTTCCTTGAACGCCGCCGGACGCTTCAGCTCCGAGCTCGCGCTGGCCTTGTCCGGGTTCAGACTTTCACGCCACGCGACGCCATACTTCTTGTCGATCAATTCAGCGACCGGAATCTTGGCGAAGTCAGGATCGCCCATGAACTCGGCGCGATCGTAAAACGCCCGCCGGAATGCCTCGATGGTGAGGTGCATCGCATCGGCCGAGCGGTTGCCGAGCTTCGCCAGATCGTAGCCCTCGAGGATGTTGAGCGCCTCCACCAGCGCCACGCCGCCGGAAGACGGAGGCGGCGCGCTGTAGATATCGAGCCCGCGATAGGCGCCGTGAATCGGCTGGCGCTCTTTCACTTCATAGTCAGCCATGTCCTTGGCCGTAATGTTGCCGCCATGCTTCGCTTCGAAGGCCGCGATCTGCCGGGCCATCTCGCCCTTGTAGAAATTGTCCGGGTTCTGCGCGATTCGTTCCAGCGTCTTCGCCAGTTCCGGCTGCTTGAAAACTTCGCCGGCTTGGTAATAATTCCCGTCGCGCTGGAAGATGCGCTTCGACTCCGGGAACTTCGCCAGCAACGGGTCGCGCAAGTCCCGTGCATCTTCGTAGGCAAGCGCGTAGCCGTCGCGCGCCAACGTGATAGCGGGCGCCATGACCGCCGCCAGCGACAGCTTGCCCCACTTCTTCTGCGCGTAAACCATGCCCGCGACCGAACCGGGGACGCCGCTGGCTTTGAACCCTTCCAGGCTCATTTTCGGGACCACGTTCCCCTGCTTGTCGAGGTACATGTCGGCCGTAGCGGAGGCCGGAGCTTTTTCGCGGTAATCGAGGAAGTGCAGCGTACCGTCGGCCATGCGGACGAGCATGAATCCGCCGCCACCGATGTTTCCTGCCGCCGGATGCACCACCGCGAGCGCGAAACCGGTCGCCACGGCGGCGTCAATCGCGTTTCCGCCCTGCTTCATCACCTCCACGCCCGCCTGCGAGGCCAGTTCGTGGATGCTGGTCACCATCGCGTGGGCGGCGTGCGTGGGCCGCATCGGGGCCGACGTCGCGGTCCAGCTAACGACTAGTAAAAGCAGCGGAATCAGAAGTTTGTGGCGAGTGCGCATAGGCAGACCTTGGGCCTGCAGCAAACCTTGAGGCTAGCCTAGCGGCGCAGAGAGAGTCAAATGCGGCGAATGAAGAAGTCAGAAGTCAGAATGAAGAATGGTCCAGCCGCGCTCCAGTGGTGCGGCTTTCATTCTTCATTCTGACTTCTTCATTTTTAATTTCTTCGGTTTCCTGGCAGGTGTTTGTTTTGAACCCAGCGCACTCTTCGGCAGCTTGCTGCGCACGTTCTCGTACGACTCGGAGATCAGTTCTTTTACCTCGGCATCGCGAAAGACGCCGGCAATCGGAAAGTCGATCCAGTGATAGCGCCCGACGTACGCGGCCACTTTCACGCCGGCCACTTCCAACAACTCGGCGAAACGCGCCGGCGTGCACTTCGCGTTCATGTGCAGCGGTATGTCGCTCAACGACATAGAAACGAAGATTTTGCCGGCAATGCGGAACAGCAGCGCATCGCCCCATTGCGGCTTGATGTCTTCGGTCGCCTGCGGCAGCGAAAGACAGTAGGCACGTATCGATTCGACGTCCACTACACCCGCTCTCTCGCCTCGCCCAGCGTCACCGCGGCTTCCAGTTTCTT
>DAISJI010000132.1:0-3231 GCA_036821585.1 Terriglobales bacterium | reverse complement strand
CCGCCGGAGTTCCCGGGATTGATGGCCGCGTCGGTTTGAATGGCTTCGTCGATCTTGTTGCCGTTCGGTTCTTCGACCGAGCGGATGGAGCTGACGATGCCGCGCGTCATCGTGCCGCTCAGCCCGAAAGGATTGCCGATGGCAAAAACCTTCTGCCCGACTTGCAGCCCGCGCGAGTCGCCGATCACCGCCGGCGTCAGGTTGGGCGCGTGGATCTGGATGATGGCCAGGTCATGCAGCGCATCGGTGCCGATCAGGTCCGCCTTGTAGTTCTTGCGGTTGTAGAGCGTCACCTCGATCTGGCGCGCGTTGGCCACAACGTGGTAGTTCGTCATGATGTGGCCTTCTTTATCGAGAATGAATCCGGTGCCTTGTCCTTCTTCCGGCACCACGCCATAGAAGAAATTGAACGACACCGAGCGCGACTTGATGTTCACGACCGATGGGACGGCCCGCTTGTAAACGTTGACGTTGACCGACTCCTCGGAATCGAGCTGACCCTGGCCTTCGGCGGCCTGGGTGAGCTCGACTTTGCCGGAATTGCCGAGCCAGCGCGACGGAGCGAGGTTCCCCGGATGCGCGGTGGTGTAGAGATAGAACGCTCCGGCAATAAAGACGGCGAATAATAATGTTCGAAGTGTTCTCATAATAGGTATCAGGCTTCAGGTTTCAGGTGTCAGGACCTGCTCTGTTGTTTGGCCAATCGTTGTAACTCCGGCCACAGGGCGTCAACCTGGCGCTCGGCGGCCGCGAGATTGCCGGAGTTATCGATGACGTAATCGGCGGCGCGCGTCTTCTCTTCATCGGGAACCTGGGCGGCCGATCGGCGCTCGACTTCCGCGCGTGCGGCGTCCAGCGGCAATTTCTGCCGGGCGGCGAAGCGTTCCGGCTTTTGCTCCGCGCGGCAGGTGACCACGATCAGCTTGTCGAAGCGGCCCTCAACGCCGGCTTCCAGGATCAGCGCCGCCTCCACGATAACGACTGCGTCCGCTTCGCGCCCTCCCGTTTCCTTCATCCACCGGTTCTGATAATCAATGACCGCCGGATGCACGATGCGATTGAGTTCTTCCACGCGCCCAGCGCCGAATGCCGCTTCGGCCAGCTTCAGCCGGTCGATGCTTCCATCCTGATGGACGATGGACGGCCCAAAATGTTGCCGGACTTTTTCGTATACCGCTTGTCCCGGCTGCATGAGCTGGTGGGCGATGTCGTCGGCGCGGACCAGGTGCGCGCCGCGTGCGACCAGCATTTGGCCGATGGTGGATTTCCCGCACGCTACTCCGCCGGTGAGGCCGACTTTGAGCATAGTCGTCAGTCGTCAGTCGCCGGTCGTCAGGCGCTGACGTTGCGAAGAAAGTATAAATGGCTGCTAACGTGAACCTGGCGCAGACGGCTGAAGACTGACGACTGACGACCCTCTCCGCATCCTGCACGCCTTCAGCAGGTTCACCAGCAGCATGGCGACGGTGAGCGGGCCCACGCCGCCGGGAACGGGCGTGATCGCGCCGGCGACGACCGCGACTTCGGGATGGACGTCGCCGATCAGCGTCGAGCCTTTCGCGGCGAACGACTTCTCGCGCCTGGCGTTGCCCTGAAAGAAGCGGTCGAAGGTGGCGCGGTCGCTGATGCGGGTGATGCCGACATCAATCACCGTCGCGCCTTCTTTCACGTAATTGATGTCGATGAACCCGGGCTTTCCGACGGCGGAAATCAGGATGTCGGCGCGGCGGCAATGTCCGGCAAGATCGCGCGTATGCGAATGGCAGATCGCGACCGTCGCATGGCGGTTGAGAAGCATCATTGCCGTCGGGCGCCCGACGATCTCGCTGCGGCCGACGACCACCGCTTCCGCGCCGTCCACGCGAATCCTGCTGCGCTCGAGGATCTCGATGATCCCGGCGGCGGTGCAGGGCACGAGCGCGGGCTGGTTCTTGGAGAGCAGGCCGAAGTTGAGCGGATGGAATCCGTCCACGTCTTTTGCCGGATCGACGGCGAGCAGAACGCGCATCGTGTCCACCTGCGGCGGAAGCGGCAGTTGCACGAGAATTCCGTCGATGTCGTCGCGGCGGTTGAAGGCGCCAATGAGCTTCAGCAACCGCTCAGTGGTGACGTTTTCCGCAGGCCGATGCGTTTCCGAGTAAATGCCCATCTCTTCGCAGCTCTTCAGCTTGCCGCGAACGTAAATCTCCGAGGCGACATCCTTGCCAACCAGGACCACCGCAACTCCGGGACGAATTCCGGCCGCGGCGAACTGGTTCAGTTCGGCGGCGACTTCGGCGCGGATCGACGCGGCGATCGATTCGCCATCCAGGATTCGTGCGGGCATAAAGATAGAAGATGGAAGTGTAGCAAGAAGACTGGGTCGAACGCGCGCCCGGAACCCAGGAAAAGGGTAGAATGGCGGCGCTATGATCGACCGCGACCTGCTCTCCATTCTCGCCTGTCCGGAGTGCAAAACGCCGCTGGCGCTCGACGATGACCGCGGCGTGCTGAAGTGCGGCAAATGCCACCGCGTTTATCCGATCCGCGACGGCATCCCGGTGCTGCTCAAGGAAGAGGCCACGGTAGAAGAGCCGTAAAGCCCTGCATTGAGCGACCCTGAGCGAAGCCCAAGGTTGACACTTTCAGTAACGCGCTTCTCCGGGATTTCCGTCTTTGGACGAGACTCTTTCTGTTTTCCGTTCCAAGCGACAGGTCCATGCAAAAAATGAATGCAAGCCCGGCCCGCTAACCCGTTCTATGAAAAGAAGTTTCTGGACGGCCGAAATTTCGGGAGGCGAAATTTCAGTTTGGTTACCAAAATGCTAGCAACATATTGGGGTGTTGCGGAGTCTATATCAGTAGCGGTTGGGTGAGGTCAGACAAAGGAAGCGGGAGTCGGAGGTGGGTCATGGTTGAAAAGTTCTCCACGACTGATTTGGCGGCCCTGCGTGACGAGATGTTGCAGAACTGCATGGATTCCTGGGACGCCGCGAGAATGGTGCAGTTGTTCCTGATGGGCCGTGGTTACGGCGTCTCGCCGGAAGCAGCCCGGGATGCTGCCAGCAGGATGGAAGGCGCCGGTTGTGCCATGGACGTGATCCAGACGGAACTGGACCGGGTCGCAATGGTGATGTAAGAACCGGAAGCGGCGGGAGGTGACACCCGCCCGCTACGGACAAAAAATCCGCCCGAAACAAGGGCGAGAATAGAGAAGAACGCCGGGCGAACCTGCCCGGCCTTTTCTTTGCG
>DAISJI010000131.1:0-6978 GCA_036821585.1 Terriglobales bacterium | reverse complement strand
GAGGTTGCCGATGGCGGCGATGCGTCCGCTGCGGATGCCGACGTCGCCCGAGTACCAGGGAGAGCCGGCGCCGTCGATGATGTGGCCGTTGCGGATCAGCACGTCGAATTGCGGCTGCTGCGCGAAGGCGAACGCGGAGCAAAGAAGAACAGTGATGATGAGCCAGCGTTTCACAAGATCACCTCAGGGTGCGGGAGTGGGCGACATCATAGCTGAAGGGCGGCAAATGGCGGATGGCTCATGGCGCAAAGTGGCCTTCCCTTGAGCCATGCGCCTTGTGCCATGAGCCAAAATTTGCAATTTTCAAATTTCAAATTTCAAATGTCCCCATGCCCCACAAGCTCGGCATCCTGCTATCGGGCCGCGGATCGAACTTCCTGGCCATCGCGGAGTCTTGCCGCGCCGGGCGGATTGACGCCGAGATCGCCATCGTCATCTCCAATCGCGCGGACGCGCCGGGGATCGTGCGCGCGCAAGAGATGGGGCTGGAAGCGCGGGTGATTCCATCCCAGGGCCGCGCGCGCGAGGAGCATGATGCGGAAGTGGTCGCGGCGCTGAAAGAGAAGCAGGTGGAACTGGTCTGCCTTGCCGGCTACATGCGGCTGCTGTCGCCGGAGTTTGTGCGCGCGTTTCCGAACCGGATTTTGAATATCCATCCGTCGCTGCTGCCGGCTTTTCCCGGCCTCGACGCACAGAAGCAGGCATTCGAGTACGGCGTGAAGGTCAGCGGCTGCACCGTGCACCTGGTGGATGAGCATCTCGACCATGGGCCGATCGTGGTGCAACGGACGGTGCCAGTGCTCGATACCGACGACGAGCACACGCTGGCCGAGCGGATCCTGGAGCAGGAGCACATCGCGTACACGGAGGCAATTGGGATCATGCTGAGCGGCGCTGTCGAGGTGAAAGAGCGTCGCGTGGTGCGGAAGGCGTAAACGCAGGGTCCCTCATCCTCCCTCGGGATGACAGCTTGCGGGAGCAGCAGGTCACAACCACGTGGCGGAGCCGTTGCTTCGGTGTGACGACGTCACGAAGACTTGTGAGCACAGTCCTGCGCGCGAGCGGGGAGGGAAGGCTAAGATTTAGGGTTCAACAGCCAGGCAGGAGTGTGGAATGGAATCGACCAGCCAGACGGTGATGAAACCGGCGCACGGCACCGATAAAGCGCACGACGTGCTGCACACCGAAGGCCATCCGCTGGACGCGCTCTTCCATCCGAAGACCGTCGCCGTGATCGGCGCTACGGAACGTCCGCAGAGCATCGGGCGGCGCGTGATGTGGGCGCTGGTGACCAGTCCCTTCGGCGGGACGGTGTTCCCGGTCAGCAAGGATCGCGCCAGCGTTTTGGGGATCAAGGCGTATCCGAACATCGCCGCGGTGCCGGAGATGGTGGACCTGGCGGTATTGGTCACGCCGGCAGCGGCGGTGCCGGGCGTGATCGGCGAGTGCGTGCAGGCGGGCGTGAAGGTGGCGGTGGTGATCTCGGCGGGCTTCCGCGAGCACGGCGCGGCGGGCGTGGCGCTGGAAGAGCAGATCAAGGAAAAGGTCAGCGGCAGCCGGATGCGCATCCTGGGGCCGAACTGCCTGGGCGTGATGAATCCGCTGACCGGGCTGAACGCGACGTTCTCGCAAACGATTGCGCGGCCCGGGAACGTGGCCTTCATCAGCCAGAGCGGCGCGCTGTGCACGGCGATCCTGGACTGGAGCCTGCGCGAGATGGTGGGCTTCAGCGCGTTCGTGTCGGTGGGTTCGATGCTCGACATCGGCTGGGGAGACCTGATCGACTATCTCGGCAACGATTCGCGGACGCAGTCGATCGTGATCTACATGGAATCGATCGGCGACGCGCGGAAGTTCATGTCGGCGGCGCGCGAGGTGTCGCTGAACAAGCCGATCATCGTAATCAAGGCGGGACGGACGGAGGCGGCGGCCAAGGCGGCGTCGTCGCACACGGGCGCCATGACCGGCAGCGATGAAGTGCTGGACGCGGCCTTCCGGCGCAGCGGCGTGCTGCGGGTCAACGCCATCTCCGACATCTTCTACATGTCGGAGGTACTGGCCAAGCAACCGCGTCCAAAGGGGCCGCGGCTGGCGATCCTGACCAACGCGGGCGGACCCGGCGTGCTGGCGGCCGACGCTCTGGCGTTCCAGGGCGGCGAACTGGCGGAGCTATCGCCGGAGACGCTGGCGAAACTGGATTCGTTCCTGCCACCGCACTGGAGCCACGGCAATCCGGTGGACATATTGGGCGACGCGAGCCCGGACCGGTACAGCAAGGCCCTGGAGACGACGCTACAGGACCCGAACGCGGACGGCATCCTGGTACTCACCGCACCGCAAGGACTGACCGAGCCGACGCAGATCGCCGAACTACTCAAGCCGTACGCGCACACGACCGGTAAACCGATCCTGGCGTGCTTCCTGGGCGGAGCCGAAGTCGTGGCGGGGAACGAGATCCTGAACCGCGCCGGGATTCCGACGTTCCAGTTTCCCGATACCGCCACCCGCGCCTTTACCTTCATGTGGCGCTACAGCTACAACCTGCGCGGGCTCTATGAAACCCCGACGATGCACGACACCACCGACCTTCCGGCGGACCGCGCGAGTGCCCAGCGCATCCTCCGCGAAACGCTGGAGAGCGGGCGCACGCTGCTGACGGAAGCGGAGTCGAAGCGGCTGCTGGCATCGTATTTCATCCCGACGGTGGAAACGAAGATCGCCGGCACGGTGGACGACGCGGTCAAGTGCGCGGAAGAGATTGGATATCCGGTGGTGCTCAAGCTGCACTCGCAGACGGTCACGCACAAGACCGACGTCGGGGGCGTGCAGTTGAATTTGCGCGACGAGTCCGCGGTCC
This sequence comes from Terriglobales bacterium, assembly GCA_036821585.1. Taxonomy (GTDB): domain Bacteria; phylum Acidobacteriota; class Terriglobia; order Terriglobales; family Acidobacteriaceae; genus DAISJI01. The sequence goes on along the minus strand of DAISJI010000131.1, from coordinate 4,121 downwards.
GCGAGGCGTACCAGGTGATCGAGACGGGCGTGCGCGAGAAAGCCGGAGAAGGGAATTTCCTGGGCGTGACGGTGCAGCCGATGGTGGCGCGCGAAGGGTACGAATTGATCTTCGGCAGCAGCATGGACCCGCAATTCGGGCCGGTACTGCTGTTCGGCCGCGGCGGGCAGATGGTGGAGATCGAAAACGACCGCGCGCTCGCGCTGCCTCCGCTGAATACCACGCTGGCGAAGCGCATGATCGAGCAAACGCGCATCGTCAAGGTGCTGCGCGGCGTGCGCGGCCTGCCGGGCGTCAACATGGAGTCGCTGGAAACGCTGCTGGTGCGCTTCAGCAACCTGGTGGTCGACAACCCGCGCATCAAGGAAGTGGACATCAATCCGCTGCTGGCGACGGGCGACCGCTTCCTGGCGCTGGACGCGCGCGTGCTGCTGCATCCGGCCGAAGTCGCCGACGCCGACCTGCCGCGCCCGGTGATCCGGCCGTACCCGGTGCAATATGCCGGCAGGTGGGCGATGAAGGATGGAACCAGGCTGACCATTCGTCCGATTCGCCCCGAAGACGAGCCGCGGATGATCGAGTTTCACCACAAGCTCAGCGACCGCAGCGTGTACCTGCGCTACTTCCAGCCGCTGAAGCTGACCCAACGCACCGCGCACGAGCGGCTGACGCGAATCTGCTTTATCGATTACGACCGCGAAATGGCGCTGGTGGCGGAGATGGAATTGGCGGACGGCACGAACGAAATCATCGCGGTCGGCAGGTTGAGCAAGCTGCACGGATTCTCGGAGGCGGAGATTGCGGTACTGGTCCGCGACGAGTTCCAGCACAAGGGACTGGGCACGGAGCTGGTGTCGCGGCTGATGAAGGTGGCGCAGGATGAGAAGCTGAAGGCGGTCAGCTCGACCATGCTGGGCATCAACCGGGAAATGCGCGCGATCTGCAACCGGCTCGGGTTCAAGCTCGCCATGGACATGGAAGACGACGTGGTGAATGCGAGGGCAGTCCTTGGATGAGTAACGAGTAATAAGTAACGAGTACCGAGTAATAAGTAATAGGTAATAAGTGGAAAGCAAAAGCCTGGATCTGCCAGGCTTCGTTTTTTAACAGAAGGTGCGGAACCTGCAGGGCCACGCAGTGTCCAAGAATTACGGGCGTCCTTTTCTCCTTACTTGTTACTCGTTACTCGGTACTGGTTACTTCCATGCGACAATAGCTACTCACACCATGCGTATTCTTCGTGTTTTAGCCCTCTTCGTTGCGGGGGCGGCGTTCGCCCAGCAGCCCATCCCCCTACCCGCAGCCCCCAGCGCCGCCAAGCCGGACGCCGATGCCAAGGCTGCCGACTATTCGAAGGACCCGTGGGTCATCGAGTTTCAGAAGTCCGCCTACCGTTTCGAAAACGACGGCACCGGGACGCGCGAGGTGACGGCGCGCATCCGCGTGCAGAGCGAAGCCGCGATGCAGGCCCTCGGCCAGTTGGTCGTGGGCTACAGCGCGGGCATTGAGAACGTCGAGATCAAGTACGTGCGCGTGCGCAAGCCGGACGGGACGGTGATCACGGCGCCGGAGTCGGCGGTGCAGGACCTGACGGCGCCGATCGCGCGCGAAAATCCGGTTTACACCGATTACCGGCAGAAGCACATCACCGTGCCGGGGTTGCGTCCGGGCGAGGTGCTGGAATACGACTTTCTCACCAAGATGGTGCAGCCTCTGGCGCCCGGACAATTCTGGATGGAGCACGACTTCAGCCAGCGCGGCATCGTGCTCGACGACGAACTCGAGGTCGATATCCCGAAGGGACGCACGGTGAAGTTGAAGACCGGCGCCGGCTTCGATCCGACGGAGACGGTGAAAGGCGACCGCAAGATCTATTCGTGGAAGACTTCCTACACCAAGCGCGAAGATGACGACGAGAAGAAAGAGGCGGCCAAGCGGACGCGCAACCCGCGTCTGAAAGTGCCCGCGGTGCAGATGACGACCTTCGCAAGCTGGGAAGAGATGGGCCGCTGGTACGCCGGGCTGATGAAGGACCGGATCGAAGTCACGCCCGATCTTAAAGCGCGCGCCGATGAACTGACCAAGTCCGCCGCTACCGATGTGGACAAGATCCACGCGCTGTACGACTACGTGGCGCGAAACTTCCGCTATGTGAGCCTGTCGTTCGGCCTCGGGCGCTACCAGCCGCACAGCGCCGCCGAGGTGCTGGCGAATCAGTATGGCGACTGCAAGGACAAGCACACGCTGCTGGCAGGCCTGCTGAAGGCGGAAGGGTTCGACGCTTCCGCGGTGCTGATCAACTCCAGCCGCAAGATCGATCCGGACGTGCCCTCACCGTCGCAATTCGACCACGTCATCACCATGGTGCCGCTCGGGGGCAAGCAGCTTTGGATGGACACCACCACCGAGATCGCGCCCTTCCAGTTGCTGATGTACCAGTTGCGCAAGAAACAGGCGCTGGTCGTGCCGACCTCGGGCGCCCCCGGCCTGATGGAAACGCCGGCCGATTCGCCGGTTCCGAACGACCAGCTCAGCGAGGTGAACGGCAAGATCAGCGAACTCGGGAAACTTACCGCGCGGGTGAAGGCGACTTTCAGCGGCGACTCCGAACTTCCGCTGCGTGCCGCCTTCCGGCAGACGCCACAGATGCAATGGAAAGATCTGGGCAAGGCCATCGCGTCCATGCAGGGCTTGCGCGGCGAGGCCAAGGACGTTACGGCGGACGACCCGGCGAAGTCGATGGGGCCGTACCACGTGGAATACACGGTGGAGGTCCCGAACTTCCTGGAGTGGTCGAAGCGTAATTCGCAGCTGGTGCTGCCGATGACGCCGCTGCGCCTGCCCGAATCGTCGGATGCCGACGAGACCGCGCCCGAACCGTTCGAGATAGGCGCGCCGGGGAAAGTCACGTACCGGCTGAAGCTGGAGTTGCCTCCGGGATTTTCAGCGCGCGCGCCGCTTCCGTTCTCGATGTCGCGCGATTACGCGGATTACAAGGCCACCTATGCGCTGGAAGGAAACAGCTTCACGGCCGAGCGCTCGGTGAACCTGCGCTGGCGCGAGATTCCGTCGGGCCGCCTGCGGGACTACGCGGCGTTCCGGCGCGCGGTGGCGGCGGATGAGGCACAGTCGCTGGCGCTGGAAACCGCGCTGGCGGGAACGGGCACGCCCAAGCCTCCGGAGGGCGTGAAGGCGGACGAACTTTATGAAGCCGCGGTCAGCGCGTTCCAGGCGCAAAACTACACGGGCGCGGTGGAGTTGCTGAAACGCGTCACGGAATTGGAGCCGAAGCACAAGTCGGCGTGGAACGACCTGGGCAGCGCGTACCTGGCGATCCGGCAAACGGACAACGCCATCAAGGCGCTGAATAAGGCGATCGAGATCAATCCGTATCACGAGTTCGCGTTCAACAACCTGGGCCGTGCGTACTGGGAGAGGCGCGAGTACGACAAGGCGGCGGAGGCGTTCCGCAAGCAGATCGAGGTGAACCCGCTCGATAAGTACGCGCACCGGAACATGGGCGCGATGCTGCTGGAGCAGAAGAAGTACACGGAAGCGATGCCCGAACTGGAGAAGACGGTACAGCTCGCCTCCGACGACGCGCTCTCGTACGTCAACCTGGGTACGGCCCAACTTGAGCTGAACCAGGACGACAAGGCGCTGGCGTCGTTCGACCGGGCGGTGAACATCACGCCCGCGCCGGTGGTGTGGAACAACATCGCGTACCAGCTCAGCCTGAAGAACGTTCACCTGGACCGCGCGCAAAGCTACGCGGAATCGGCGGTGGCGGCAACCGCCGCGACCCTGCGCAACCTGACCGCCGACCGCATGGAGATCGAGCAGCAGGCGCTGGTGGTGAGCCTGGCCGCTTATTGGGACACGCTGGGCTGGGTGTACTTCCAGCGCGGCGAGCTCGATAAGGCCGAAGGCTTCGTGCGCTCGGCGTGGGTGCTCGGCCAGCATGGCGAGGTCGGCGATCACCTGGCGCAGATCTACGAAAAGCGCGGCGACCGGCAGAAGGCGATGCACCAGTACGCGCTCTCACTGGTCGCCTACAAACCCGACCCGGACACCCGCAAACGCCTGGTGACGCTGGCGGGTAGCGAAAAAGCCGCCGACGC
>DAISJI010000130.1:1998-6985 GCA_036821585.1 Terriglobales bacterium | reverse complement strand
CACTTTGCCGAGGCGCAGGTGCTGCAAGAGCTGGGCGTGGACTACATCGACGAGTCGGAAGTGCTCACCCCGGCCGACGAAGCGCACCACGTGGACAAGCACGCGTTCAACGTTCCGTTCGTCTGCGGTGCGCGCAACCTGGGCGAGGCGTTGCGGCGGATCGCCGAGGGCGCGGCGCTGATCCGCACCAAGGGAGAAGCCGGCACGGGCGACGTGGTGCACGCCGTGAAGCATATGCGGCAGATCGTGAAAGAAATGCAGCAACTCACCGTGATGAGCGACCAGGAGCTTTACGCGGCGGCGAAAGAACACCAGGCGCCCTACGAACTGGTGCGGATGGTGGCCAAGAACGGCAAGCTGCCGGTGCCGAATTTCTCGGCGGGCGGAATTGCCACGCCGGCGGACGCGTCGTTGATGATGCAGTTGGGCGCCGAGTCGGTGTTCGTCGGGTCGGGGATTTTCATGAAGGACGGAACGTCGCCGCTGGACCTGAGTGTCGCGAAAGAACGCGAGGACGCCGAGACACGCGCCAAGGCGATCGTGATCGCGACCACGCACTACAACGATCCGAAGATGGTGCTCGAAGCCAGCACGCAGGCAAAGAGCGCGATGAAGGGCCTGGCGGTGGCGGCCATCGCGGAAGCGGATTTGCTGCAGACGCGCGGATGGTAGGCCGTAGGTCGTAGGTCGGAAAGTTTAGCCCTCGGTAATCACCGAGGGCTTTAGTTTTGGAATCCGCGTTGACCTACGACCTCCTCCTGTCGCTGTCCGACCTACCGTATAAAATTGGAATATGGCTCCCGCTCCTACCAAGATCGGCGTCCTTGCGCTCCAAGGCGACTTCGACGCGCACCGCAAGCGTCTCGAGGAACTCGGGGCGGAGGTGGTGCTGGTCAAGAAGCCGGAGCAATTCGACGAGATCGCCGCGCTGGTCATTCCCGGCGGCGAGTCCACTACGTTTTTAAAGCTGCTCGGCGAGGAAGGGTTCCGGAAGCTGCGCGAGTTCGTGCAAATGAAGCCGACGTTTGGTACCTGCGCGGGCGCGATCCTGCTGGCGCGCGACGTGCTCAATCCGCCGCAGCGCGGGCTGGGCGTACTGGATGTGAGCATCCGGCGCAACGCCTATGGCCGCCAGCGCGACAGCCACATCGTCACGGAGCCAACGAAGTTGGGCGGCGATCCCCTGGAGATGGTATTTATCCGCGCGCCGAAATTCGAGGACCTCGGGCCGACGGTCGAGGTGCTGGCGCGGGAAGGGAACGACCCGGTGCTGGTGCGGGACAAGCACGTGCTGGCGGCGACATTTCACCCGGAACTGTCAGATGACAAGCGGGTGCATGAGTACTTTTTAAAACAGGTGGTCGGGGATCCGTAGTCGCTCCTCGGCGGGTGGACGCCAAGCGTGCAACTCGATCACACGCAGAAAAATGAGGCCGTGACCCCGAGCAGGAGCACGGCCCCGATCAATCGTTTCCGCAACATTGTCTCCGTAGTTCCTTACTTCTTGCTTACGGTTTGTGTCGCTACGACGTCGATCGGCACCACGATGTGCGACAGAGCGAAATTCGTTTCCAGCGACAGTTTTCCTGGCTTGGTGGGCTCGAAGATGTAGTCGTAGGTTTCACCGGCGGCGAATGTCTGCTTCGCGTCCACCGGCTTGCGATAGAACTCGGGCAGGTCGGCGCCGTCCTTGGCGAGCGGCTGCCAGATCGTGGGCTTGCCGCCATCGAGCAGCGAATACACGACGGAGTCGTCGCTGGGCGTGATGTTGATGAACCGGAAGCGGTACTTCTCGCCCACGCGAAGTTGCGTCGGCCCAGGCTTCGCCAGGCCGTTGACGAGCAAGGCGTCGGCGAGGAAGTTGGCGTCGGAGCTGCTGACCAGGAAAACGCGGTCGTGCTCGGGATCGTATTTCTGGCCGGGTTCGAGCACGATGATCGCGCCGTAGAGGCCGGTGGTGAGCTGGCCGATGTCGTGCCAATGGGTGTGATAGATGTAAGTGCCCGCGCGGGGCGGCGTCATGTGGGCGATGAAGGACTCACCGGGCGCGATGGGCGGGGTCATCTGGCGCGAATCGCCGCCATAGCCAGGGACGCCATCGTAGAAACTCTCCAGTTCGATTCCATGCCAGTGGATTGCCGTGGGCTGCCCCAATTTGTTGACGACCGTTATTTCGGTTGGCTGATCGCGATAGAGAATGATGGTCGGACCCAGCTCGGAACCGAGAGCGGTGGTAGTGATTTTTCCGCCGTCGCGCAACTCCATGCTGATGCACTGCCGCTTGGTCTCGGGATTCGGCGGATTCTTTGCGAGCGTAAGCGTCAAGCTCCGCTGCGCGGGCTTGGCCAACGCCTCGGTTGAACCGGGTCGCGGCTTCACCTCGATGCCCATGATGAGTCCGGCCATGCCGCTCGGGTGGTGCATCTTGTGCTCGGAACCCATGTCGTCAGCGACGCCCATCACGCGCGCCGCGGAGTCGGCCAATTCGGCGTCGAAGTGTTGGGCAAGATGACAGTGGAAGATCCAGTTGCCGGCATGGCTCGGCGTCCACGTGACCGCCATGGTGCTGCCGGGCTGCATCAGCTCGGTGACCGCCATGCGCTGCTGGGCGCTGGAGTAGAGGTTCTCTTTTTCGGAGTCACCGGCGCTGTCCACGCGGAAATGCGCGCCGTGCAGGTGCATTGGGTGCGGTATCACGCTGGCGTTGATGACGCGCCAGCGGGCCGTATCGCCGACGGTGTACGAAAGGCGGGTCGTGTGCGGCCACGACTTCCCGTTGATGGTAAGGATCTCGTTAAAGCCGTGCTCGAAGTCGAATTGAACCAGCCAGTTGTACCAGGCGTTGATCACCATGACGCGATCGTCGGTGGGCGCACCTTTCGCGTCGACGACGAAGGCGCCGGTCATGGTGGTATCGCCGCCAGGGTATAGGCCGTTGATCGGAACGGGAGCGAAGCAGGAGGCGCGGTAGAAGTACGTTCCGGGAGCGCCGGCGAGGAAATTGAATTCCTTGGTTTCGCCGGGATTGACGTTGACGGCGTCCTTGGCGTCGCCGGGCCGCTGGTTCAGGCCAAAGACGAAAACCGGAAAGAATTGGGTGTTCTTGAAAAACACGTGCACGCGCGTGCCCTCGGGAACGCGGATCATCGGGCCGGGCATGCTAGGCGCGGCGCCTTCTTCGGTAATGGTGAGCGCGGGAATCGCGGGCGCGTCATCGGCGTCGGGGTGCCAGGCGCCTTCCTTCAGCTCAAGGTGCACGGTGAGAACACCGTCCTTGAGCACGCCGGCGGACTTCAGGTTGTCGTGGGTGACGACCTTGGGAAGCTTGGAAAGATCGATGACCGCAAGGCTAGAAATCGCCACAAGAAGCAGCAGGACAAGGCATAGCGCGCGAACGACGCGCACCGTTGCCGGGCAACAGCGCATAACCATCCTCCAAATTGGGTGCTTGCGAAACCGCTGCTCCACCCCGGAGCAGCATGAGAATCGAGTAACAGCAAAATACTGCCGTTCGGCGGAGATGTCAATGCGCCCAGCGCGAGAAACTAGTCGTTCACTGGTAAACATTGCTAGCTGCTTACCTGCGGCGTCCGTGCGCCCGCTGGAGGCATTGAGAACGGATTAGGTCGGGCTCCGGCTTTCGGGCTTCGGGAAAACCAGTTACCCCCGAGCCCGAAGCCCGCCGCCCGAAGCCCCTCCCCTCGGTTATACTTTTCACAGCATGGCTGTAGCCTCCGAAAAGACCTTCTACCTCGAAACATTCGGCTGCCAGATGAATGTCCACGACTCCGAAAAAGTCGTCGGCACGCTCATTTCGCAGGGCTACCGGCAGGTGCCGTCGGTGGAAGAGGCGGGCCTGATCCTGTACAACACCTGCTCGATCCGCGACAAGGCAGAGCAGAAGGTGTTCCACCGCCTGGCCGATCACAAGGCGCTCCAGAAGCAGGGAAAGAAGTTCGGCGTGCTGGGGTGTGTGGCGCAACAGGAAGGCGAGAACATCTTCGAGCGCACACCGCACGTGTCGCTGGTATGCGGCTCGGCCAGTTACCGCAACCTGCCGCAGATGCTGGTGCAACTGGAGGCAGGGGAATCGCGTGTGACCGGACTGGACGACCGCCAGACCGACGAGACCTTTGAGACCGACTACACCGCACGGACCAACCAGCACCGCGGGTACATCACCATCATCGAGGGCTGCGACAAGTTCTGCGCCTATTGCGTGGTGCCGTTCACACGGGGCAAGGAGCGCAGCCGGACGTCGGATTCGGTCCTGGCGGAAGCGCGGGCCATGGCCGATCACGGGTTCACGGAGATCCAATTGCTCGGGCAAAACGTGAACTCTTACCGCGATCCTTCTGGAAAACAGACATTTGCAGAGTTGCTGGCTGCCGTTGGCGAGGTCCCGGGAATCAAGCGCGTGTGGTTTACCACGTCACACCCGCGGGATTTCGGCAAGGACATCGTGGATGCCATTGATGCCGTGCCGGCGCTGTGCGACCACGTGCATCTGCCGGTGCAGAGCGGGTCGACGCGCGTGCTCGACCTGATGAAGAGACTGTACTCGCGCGACGAATACCTGAAGCGCATCGAGTGGATCAAGGGATCACGGCGGCGGATTTCGATTACGACCGACATCATCGTCGGATTTCCGGGCGAGAGTGAACAGGACTTTGAGGAGACGATCACGCTGATGAACGAGGTCCGCTACGACAGCGCGTTCACCTTCAAATACTCGCCACGGCCAAACACCCCGGCGCTGACCTATATCGACAGCATTCCGGACGCGGAAAAGGCGCTGCGGCTGAGCATCCTGAACCAGCGGCAAAAGGAGATCCAAATCGAAGGGAACCGGCGCCACCTGGGCGAGGTGATCGAGGTGATGGTGGAATCGCGCAACCAAGCGCGGGCGCAATGGATCGGGCGAACGTCGCAACACAAAGTGCTAAACTTCACGGCAGGTAGCAGGGAATTGCGCATCGGGGAATAC
>DAISJI010000130.1:0-1898 GCA_036821585.1 Terriglobales bacterium | reverse complement strand
ACAATGGCAGAAGTAGAGATGAAGATTCGCGGTCTGATGATGGATCCGGTCACGAACATGCCCATTGTGATCCTGAAGGACGTGGGCAGCGACCAGGTGCTGCCGATCTGGGTTGGGATTTACGAGGCGAATGCGATCGCGCTGGAGATGGAAAAGATCACGACTCCCCGTCCCATGACGCACGACCTGCTCAAAAACCTGGTCACCGGGCTCGATGCCAGCGTCCGCAGGGTGGTGGTGAACGAGCTGCGCGACGACACGTTTTTTGCCATTATCTGGATCGAGCGCGACGGCCAGATCGTTTCGATTGACTCGCGGCCGTCGGACGCGCTGGCACTCGCGCTGCGGGTGGATTGCCCGATCTTCGTCGAGGACGAAGTGCTGAAGACGTCACGCCAGGCCAGTAATGTGTCGGACCGGATCTCGCAGGACGAGCTGCGGCGCTGGCTGGAAAACCTGGGCGACGAGGACCTGGGAAGATACAAGATGTGACATTTGCGATTTAGCGATTTGGTGATTTGCTGATTTCGACCTAAATCGCTCAATCACAAATCACTCAATCACCAAATCCCATGGACGCCGCCGAACAACTCCAGAAAATCTACGTGGCCGGATTTGAACTCCAGACATTTGACCTTTTCCCGCGCGCCATCGGCGTGGTGCGGGACAACTGCATCGCGCTGCTGGAGGCGACGCCCGAGGGCCTGCGCATGATCGGCACGCCGGGGTGGCGGTTGGGCGAGGCGATAGGGGTCCTGGTGGAAAAGGACGGGCAGCAGGTTTTCCAAGCGAAGGACCAGATCGAGGAAGCGACGGCGGAGCGGCTGGAGATGCTACGGAAGTTTCGGGCCGACCTCGAACTGTTGGTCTCCTGAAAGCTCAAGTACAGGTTTACGCGGTGAATTCCTGAACCCGCCGTGACGCTGAAGCGGACGAGTGGCGCCTGGATAGGTGTTCCTTACAACTTGACAGTTACCCTACCAACACATACAATGTAGGGTATGGCATTGATCACCCAACTCAGCACCAAGGGACAAGCGAGTGTACCCGCCGAACTGCGCGAGAAATATGGCCTGGAGGCGGGCAGCAGGATCTCGTGGGAGGACCAGGGAGACTGCATCCTGGTCCGTCCGGTCACGCCACAGTTTATTCGCAGCTTGCGGGGCATTACCAAGGGCGCGGGCGCGCATCGGGAACGGATACACCGGGACGATAAACGATGACCTTCGTCCTGGACGCAAGCGCGGTGTTTCGTTATTCGGACAATGAAACTGGGGCCGCGCGAGTCGAGGAACTACTTAACCTGGCGCTACTCGGCAAAGTACATCTCCTCCTCAGTGCGGTGAATTGGGGCGAAATCGCGGGCATTTTATTCAAACGCCACGGGCGTGCGGACGCCAGACGGATCGCGGGGAACCTTACGGCTTTGCCAATCGCAATTGTGCCCGTCGACAAGGCCGACGCCGAAGGGGCCGGCATCTTCAAGCAGGAGCACGGCGTCCCTTACGCGGATGCTTACGCCGGGTTTCTCGCCCAGAGGGAATCGGCTACGCTGGTCACAGCCGACTTCGATTTCAAGAAAATACCCTCCGGCGTCATATCTGTAGAGTTCCTGGCCGGTAAACCCGGGCGGTCGGGCGTGGTTTAACAGAATACTTCTTATCGGACGTTGCGACAATCCGCCAATGAAGCCGCGGCCGCCGATACGCTTCAATAGACGTCCAAGTGGGTGGCCCACGTTTCGCCCGCTTTTGGCGATACGTGGGAACGTTAATATACCTCTAGGTCTTTCGCTGAGACCACCTTTCCCTTATACGTCTGCTGGACTTCCCGGACGAGATCGTCGTCGGTACCTCCGCCGTAGATCTGGTGGTAGAGGACGAGGATTCCCGGCTTCG
>DAISJI010000129.1:0-7006 GCA_036821585.1 Terriglobales bacterium | reverse complement strand
TACCATGTCCGGCTTTGCCAAAGGACTTCTCATGCGCGCAATAATTGCTTTAGCACTGATCGGAATCGCCGCTATGGCCCAGAACGCACCTGCACCGAAAACCGGCAACCCACTTCCCATCCCCGGACGCTCCGTCATCGCGACGCGGTACGGGATCGTCGCGGCCAGCCAGCCGATGGCGGCGATGTCGGGCATACAAATCCTGGAACGCGGCGGCAACGCGGTGGACGCGGCCATCGCGACCAACGCCGTGCTCGGGCTGATGGAGCCGACCAGCAACGGTGTCGGCGGCGACCTGTTCGCCATTATCTACGAGGCCAAGACGGGCAAGATTTACGGCCTCAATGCCAGCGGGTGGGCGCCCAAGGCGGTAACGCCGGAGTTACTCGCGTCGAAGGGTGTGACCAAGATGCCGGAGCGCGGGGTGTGGACGGCGACGGTATCGGGCGCAGTCGGGGGATGGGCGGCGATGCGCGATCGGTTTGGGTCGAAGCCATTTTCCGAATTGCTGGCGCCGGCGATTTACTACGCCGAGAACGGCGTTCCGATCAACCAGGTGACGGCCGGATTGTGGCGCGGGTCGGAGAAATTCCTGGCGTCGCATCCATACTCCAAAGCGACATTCCTCGTGAACGGCGAGCACGCGCCGCGGTTTGGAGAAATCTGGAAGAACCCCGACCTGGCGAAAACCCTCCAACGCATTGCTGAGAACGGGCGCGACGGCTACTACAAGGGCGTGACGGCGCAGGCGATCGTGGACACGGTGAAGGAGTTCGGCGGCGTCACCACGCTGGAAGATTTGGCCGACTTCCAGCCCGATTGGGTGGAGCCGATTTCGACGACGTATCGCGGCTGGACGGTGTACGAGATTCCGCCCAACACGCAGGGCATCGCGGCGCTGATGATGCTCAACCTGATGGAGCAGTTCCCGATGGGCGAATACGGCTTTCATTCAACCAAGGCGCTGCACGCGATGATCGAGGCCAAGAAGCTGGCGTACGCCGACATGCTGAAGTACATCGGCGACCCGAAGTTCTCGAAGATCCCGGTGGAACAATTACTCAGCAAGGACCGGGCGGCGCAGCGGGCGAAGCTGATCGGCGAGAAGGCAAATTGCTCGGTCGAGGCGGACAAGATTCCGGGCGTAACCGACGCCAAGGGCCGCGACACGATTTACATGACGACGATCGACAAGGACGGAAACATCGTGTCGCTGATCCAGTCGAATTATTCGGGCTTCGGTTCGGGCATCGTGCCCAAGGGCATGGGGTTCATGATCCAGAACCGGGGCGCGCTGTTCACGCTGGAGCCGAACCATCCGAACACGCTGGCCGGGCACAAGCGTCCGCTGCACACCATCATTCCGGCGTTCATGAAGAAAGGCGACGTGAACATCGGGTTCGGAATCATGGGCGGATGGAACCAGGCACAGGCGCACGCGCAGTTTGTCGCCAACATCGCGGACTACGGCATGACCATCCAGCAGGCGCTGGAAGCGGGGCGGTTTACCAAAGGCACGTTCGCGGGCTGCGACGTGGATATTGAGGACACGGTGCCGGAGGCGGTGCGAACGGAGCTCACCGGATTGGGACACAAACTGAATGTGCGTCCGCGGCGCACCTCGACCTTCGGCTTCGGGCAAGTGGTGATGGACAACAAGACCGGCACGCACTTCGGGGCCAGCGATCCGCGGCACGATGGCGAGGCGATCCCGCAGCCGGGAGCGGTGTTTGAGAAGAAGTAAGTTAGTAGTCAGGAGTTAGCGAAAAGACTTCACCACAGAGGGCACAGAGGTACACAGAGGAAAACAAAAGGTCCCTCGACTCGGGCTGAAGCCCTCGCTCGGGATGACAGCCGCGTAATTCAGCATGACCGGCGAGACGCCGGTGCCACGGTAAAATCGCCTGACGTGCGCTATTTCACCGCAGTCGTAATTCCGATCGGTTTCGTCGTCGCCGTGTTCGCCACGCTGGCGATCCTGACATCGGTGGCAGACGGCTGGTCGCTGCGGGCGCAGGACGTCCTGACCGAGATCGTGGTGGGGTGGGCGCGGTACTGGTGGATGATTGGGCTGGTGCTGGCCTCGGCTTGCCTGATCATTGCCACGGTGAGCGACGCTCGCGCTCCGGGAAAGCGAATGCGCCGCTGAATCCAGGCAGGGAGTCACGCACCCGGGCAGTTTCGTTATGCCGGCGGAATGCTTATACTGAGCGGCCATGAAAGCGAATCGATTCGCGTTGTTATCCGGCGTATTGATCATTGCTGTTTGCGCTTCAGCGCAGATGCAGCCGCAACCACCAGCGCAGCCGCCGCAAGGCCAGCAGCAGCAACTCGATCCCAACAGTCCGGCGGGAATGGCGCAACAGGCGCGCCGGCTAATGGGCCAGGGCAAGTTCGACGAAGCCCTCGAGCTGACCCACAAGGCGATGCAGGCAGATCCGAAATCGTTCGACGCGCACCTGGCGACGGGAATGATTCTCGATTTGCAGGGCAAGTACGAAGAGGCGCGCAAGCACATCCAGGCGGCGATGAATGTCGCCGACGAAAAGCAAAAGCCGGGCGCGCAACGGTCGATGGCCGTGTCGTATTTCTTCGAGCGCAATGCGAAGGGCGCCGAGGATGCCGAGCGGCCGCTGATCGAGACGTACCTGGCGAAAAAGGATTTCGCGAGCGCGGCCGACGTCAGCAACGAACTGGCGCGGCTGTTATTGGAATCCGGCGACTACAGCGGCGCGACGAAGTACTACCAGATGGGGTACGACGCCTCCACGAAAGCGGACTTCAAGCCGGAAGACCACGCGTTATGGGAATGGCGTTGGCACAACGCGCAAGCGCGCATCGCGGCCCGCAAGGGCAACAAGGCGGAGGCGCAAAAGCACGTCGAGGCGGCGAAGGTCGCGTTCGACAATGCCAAGAACGCGGACCAGGCGCCCTACTGGCCGTACCTGACGGGCTACGTCGCATTCTATGGTGGCGATTACAACACTGCGATCACCGAGTTGCTGAAAGGGAATCAGCGCGATCCGTTCGTGCTGGCGTTACTGGCGCAGGCGTACGAAAAAACCGGCAAGAACGCCGAGGCGATGGAACTGTACAAGAAGATCCTGACCATCAACAGTCATAACCCCACCGGGGCGTATGCACGGCCGCTGGCGCAGAAAAAGGTGGGATCGGGCACGTAGTTTCAATGGTTTAGGAGCATCGGATCGACCCCTGCTGAGGGCAGCCGGGGCCACACTCCTCTTCCTACGCCCGCACTTTTTTCGACCAGCCGTCCTGAATTTGCGGTTAACCGTTGAACCCTAGAAACGTCTACCTCGTATAACCTAACGAGGGGAGAAGTTCTGCCCCGTGGTGTCTAAACGGTAGCCGGTCCGATGCGTTTATTGTTCGACATCTTCGTCCAGATGCTGCGCACCCTGTGGGGAAACAAGCTGCGCTCGTTCCTGACCATGTTCGGGATCGCGTGGGGCGTGGGATCGCTGCTGTTGCTGGTCGGGTTGGGCGAGGGGTTCCGCACCGGCAACAAGAAGCAACTGGCGCAGATGGGCGAGAACGTGATGTTCCTGTGGGGCGGACGCGCACCGGCCATCAGCGGAAGCTTCACGTCGATGCGGCAGTATTCGCTCAACGACAAGGATTACGAGGACATCAAGGCCGAATGTCCGGAAGTGCGCATCGTAAGTCCGCTCATCAACCGCGGCAACTTGCGCGCGGTGAGCGAGTTCGGGAGTACCTCGGGCGGGACCCAGGGCGTGCTGCCGAACATCAACCAGATCCGCAATTTCCCGCAGCACGAGGGCCGCTGGTTCCATGATGGCGACATCGAGCAGGCGCAGCGCGTGGCGGTCATCGGCGACGAGACGCGCAAACAACTCTTCCCGGGTCAACCTGCTGTGGGCAGCACGATGCTGCTCAACGGAATTCGATTTGAAGTGATCGGCACGATCGAGCGGATCGGGAAAGGCGAAAACACCAACCGCAACCTGTTCGTGCTTATCCCATTCTCGACCATGCGGCAGTTCTTTCCGGTCAACATTGCGGACCAGCCGACGGCGATCTCGGCGATCAACTACCAACCGAAGACGCGTGCCCTGCACGACACGGCGATGCTGGAGATCCACAAGGTAGTCGGGCGCAACCACAACTTCGACTGGCACAACGTGGACGCCTTCGACGAGTGGGACACGATCAAAACGCAGGACATGATCGGCGGCATCTTCGACGCCATGGACAGGTTCCTGGGCAGCGTCGGGCTGGTAACGCTGGCGCTGGGAGCGATCGGAGTCATCAACATCATGCTGGTGGCGGTGGCCGAGCGTACGCCTGAGATTGGGCTGCGCAAGGCACTGGGCGCGACCAATCGCAGCATCATGTTCCAGTTCTTCGCCGAGGGCGCGTTCCTGACGCTGATGAGCGGAGGCATCGGGATGGCCGCGGCAGCGATATTGATGGCGGGGCTCCACCGACTGGACCTCTCCACCGGAGGATTCGATCCGCCGACGCTGGTACCGATGTCGGCCGCGATTGCCATCGGCTCGCTGGCGCTGGCGGGAATCATTGCGGGACTATATCCGGCGCGCAAGGCGGCGAGGCTGACGCCGGTGGATGCGCTGAGGAAAGAGTAAAAGAGTAAAGAGCTAATGACGGGCGACTTGCTCCGGATGGCGTTCAGCGCCATGCAATACAACCGGCGGCGCACAGCACTCACCATGCTCGGCATGGCGTGGGGCATCGCCACCGTGGTGCTGCTGCTGGCCTATGGTGACGGTTTTGGACGCGCGATCACCGCTATCTTCGAGAACTTCGGCGCCAAGTCTGTGGGCGTGTTTCCGGGCCGGACGTCGTTGCAGGCGGGCGGCAACAAAGCGGGAATGCCGATCCGGTTTACCGACGAAGATGTGGAACGGCTGCGCAACGTGGTGCCGCTGGTCCGGCACATTTCGCGGGAATCGGACAAGGATGCGACGGTATCGCACGAAGAGCGCGCTTTTACGCTTTCGGTAAGCGGGATCGATCCGCCGGCACAGTCGATCTGGAACCTGAGCACCGCCGACGGGCGGATGCTGAACGACGACGACAACCTCTCCCGGGCGCGCGTGGCGCTGATCGGCTGGGAAGCGAAGCAGAAACTTTTCTCCGGCGCGCCGGCGGTGGGCGAGTCGCTGCGCATCAATGGCGTGACGTTCCAGATCATCGGCGTGTTGAACGCGCGCATGCAGGAGGGCGACAGCGACGACAACCGCATCATCTACATCCCGTTCAACTCCATGCAGGTGTTGCAGGACACGCATTACCTGCGCGGCATCTGGCTGGACTACGAAGGGATGGACCACGACAAGATCACCAAAACCATCCGCGAGAGCATGGCCATCGCGCACAACTTCAAGGCGGAAGACCAGAGGGCGATCTTCGTGTTCGATGCGCAGCGGCAGGTGGCGCAGTTCCAGATCATCGCCATGGGGATCAAGATCCTGATGGGATTCATCGGGACGCTGACGCTGGGCATCGGCGGCGTGGGGCTGATGAACATCATGCTGGTATCGGTGACGCAGCGGACCAAGGAGATCGGCGTGGAGAAGGCGCTGGGCGCGCGCAAGCGCGACATCCTGTTCCAGTTCCTCGCCGAAGCGCTGGTGATCACCGCGGTCGGCGGGATCTTCGGAATCATTCTCTCGTACGCGGTGTCGTTTTCGGTGGGAAAGCTGACGCTTTACAGCGCGCTGGCACAACACGCGGAAGCTGGCGACATCCAGTTGCTGATCGCGCCGAAGGTACTGCTGGTGGCGACGGCGATCCTGGCCTTCGTCGGCCTGTGCAGCGGCATGCTGCCGGCGGTGAGAGCGGCGAACCTGGATCCGATCGAAGCGCTGAGGTATGAGTAGCTAAGCGGCAGTTGCCTTCGGGCGACCACCCTTTTTCCCGTTTCGCCGGGCGGCGGCCGCCTTCGCCGCGCTCGTAGCGGATCCACCGAGACGACCGAGTTCCGCCATCCATTTTTTCGTGCCAAAGATGCCGTTCAGTATTCCAGGCACGTAGTGATCCACGTTGAGTTCCGGCCAATGCAAGCCACTTCCGCCGCCCAGCAGTTCGATTTTCGATAGGTTGCCCCTGGCAGCGTCTTCCAATCCCTCTAATTGCGTTCGCGGAATGGACACGATGACGCCGTCGCCCATTTCGATGACCACTCGGTCAGAACCACGGTCGTATTTGACCGCGCGGGCGAGCCTATCGTGGCGGGCGAATTCATTGGCACGTGCAATGGCCTCGCGGATTTGCTTGTCTGTCGTTACGACGCGATGAGCTGCTCTCTTACGCATGCATCTGCTCCCATAGCTGTACAAGTTCGTCGAAATGTTCTGCCGCTAAAGTGAGTATCCTTCGGACGTCAGACACTTTCGCGCTCCGCGGCCGGATCGCGTCCCGCCGAACCGCGAGAGCGACCGTGCCATCCTCGTTCAAAATGACGATTGCTTCTGTTACCGCATAAAACCCATGTACGTGCCTGGGATAGTGATCGTGCGGGTAGGCGACAAACATTACGCCTTCAAGTTTTATCGAGGACACACAGCATAATAACCCAAACGGCTTGGGTTTCCAAGATTTCTGGCAACAAAAGATGAGGCGCCCGAAAGGGGCGCCTCTGGTGTTTGGGAGTAGCGTTCGCTTACCGACGGTAGCCGCCGCCCCCGCCGAATCCCTGCTGGTAGCCGGCTCGGTAGCCGTCCTGGAAGGCGCGCTTGTAGGTCATCTTGTCGCCGTATGAGGAACTGTAGCCGTTGCTGCCGTTCTGATACGTCGAGCTGTAGGTTGGGCGGTTGCTATGTCCGGTGCTGCGGTCGGATTGGCCATAGCTCTGGCCCTGCTGGTAGCCGTTCTGGTATCCGATCTGCTGAGAGTTTCCGTACGCACCGTTCGGATACGCACCGCCGTTCGGATAGGTGTTCGGATACGCACCGCCGTTCGGGTAGGTGTTGGGATACGCACCGCCGTTCGGGTACGTGTT
>DAISJI010000128.1:4175-7017 GCA_036821585.1 Terriglobales bacterium | reverse complement strand
AGCGCGGTAGGAATCGAACCTACAACCTACTGATTAAGAGTCAGTTGCTCTGCCAATTGAGCTACGCGCCCACTCTGGAAGGGAAAAAGTGCGGCCCCCACAGTGTAACAAACGATGCGCGAATTCAGCAACCAGCGATTGCCGCTGCGAGTGCATGAAAAGCCGCATGAATACTGGCGATTCAACGATGCGACGGTGGTGTGAAAAGAATGCCCCGCACCTGCGGGGCATTCTTCTTTGACCTGAGGTCAGCTACTAGAAAACGAAGGCGAGGCCGCCGCGGACGGAGCGGGCGGGCTGCACCAGGTAAAGCGTGCGTCCGTCGCGACCGATCACCGGAACGTATCCCTGAGCGAGCAGGTTGCGCAGGTCCACTAACGCTTCCATTTTGCCCGGCAGAAATCCGGTGCCGGGAAGCGGCTGGCGAACGAAGACGTTCAGGTAAGGATCGATGCGGCCCGGGGAGGAGTCGAACAAATCCACCGGCGTCAGAGATTTCTGATTGGTCAGGCGATAGGACGCCGCCCACTGCGTACGGGTTGCGGGCGCGGTGCCGGAAAACTTCAATCCCAGCGAGTGGCGCGATTCCTGGTGGACCAGGGAGCGCAGGCCATGGAGCCGCATATCGGTGCCGGTCACGTCGAGCACGCCGCCGTAAGAGTAATTGACGGTCGCGGTCAGAGCAGGCGAGAACTTCCGCTCGGCAACGATGCGCAAACCCTCGGTATCGAGCTCGCCCCCGTTATAAGTGAACGTTCCCGAATACATGTCGGGGAGCATTTCGGCCATCGGGCTGTTCAGGTCGCCCACGCCGGTGAGGGCGGTGTTGCTGACACGGTCAAAATATCCCGCGATCTGAAAACTGGTAGTGCCGAAACGGCGGGAGAAAGCGAGTTCCTGATGGCGCGCCTTTTCCAGGACCGCATTGCGTTCCACCAGCGAGATGCGCGGGCCGGACTGGCCCAGGTCCACGGCGGCGGAGTCGAATCCTTTTCCGGCCGTCATATTCGGCTCGGCGCTGGCGAATTGGTAGCTGAGCACGGTGTTGGGCGAGAAGTGGACATCCACGGAGCCAAACGGCTTGACCGAGCTGACGCGTCCGACGAACTGGACGGTCTGGTACTCGGCGCCGAAGCGCAGGCCGATCGCGTCGGCGAGGTTCATCGAGTCCGAAACTTTCAGGCTCATCGCCTGCAAGGCGGGCATGCGATTGTTCACGTCAGGATTGGCAAAGCGGCGGACACTTAAGGACAATTCGGGATAGGAGCCGTCCGACATGCGATGCGAGTACGAGGCGCGCAAAATACCGTTCTGCGCGCCACCGCCGTAACCGACATTGCCGCTGAACGACAGCGTCCCGGCGGTAAACAGAGAACGCTCGAAGGCGAAGTTCGTGCTCATCTCGCCGGCGCTGCCGAATCCGTCGGCGCCGCCACCGGCGACAAAGGCGAGGCGGGCCTTCAAAGTGCGCTCGTTTCCCTGCTGCACCAGGATTGGCCCGCCATCCATGACGCGCAGAATGGGACGGTTCGCTACCGAGCGCAGGGTCCACTTCCAGCCTTCGTCGTCGCCGCCGTTGTGGCGAGCGGGCAGCATCTGGATGGCTTCGAAGAGGGTGCTGAGCGTGATGTTCACCAGCACGGCCGCACCGGAACGCAGGCTAACGTTCTCACGCATGGAGGGCAAGAAGGCCGGGGCCGAGACTTTCACGTAATAGGTTCCGGGCTCGAGCCCGTTGGCGGCGTAGTGGCCACGCCCATCGGTGAAGACGGTAAGCGGCTTGGTGGCCTGGGTGAAAACCTCGACCATGGCGCCCATCTGGGGAGTGCCGCCCGAGTTGCGCACGAAGCCTGAGATGGCGCCCGGCTTGCCAGCGGCCGACGCGGAAATCACCAGCGCCATGACCAGCATTATGTATCCGAGCTTTCGGCCCATATTTTCCACCTCCCACTGTGGAAGGGACCTGAACCAGGCAAGCCTGGTTAGAACACTACTCGACCTGGAAGGAGGCCGAGGGATTGATCGTCTGCTTGGTCAGATTATCGATCACCTTAATGGTAATGCGATAGGTTCCCGGCGGTACCGAAGCCAGCGAGAGGCTCTTCTGCAAGGTGACCTGCTCGCCAGCGCTGCCGATGTCGGAAGTCGATTCCGCGGTTTTCACTACCGGTTTGTTGGTCTGGAGATTCACGATTTCGTACTCAACGTTAGCGGACGGTTTGTGCGTCTTGTCGTCCACGCCGAGGTTGTATACCTGCATCCAGAAGTTCAGCCGCTGGTTGCGATGGAACACGGCGGGCTTGCCATCGGCCGGCGCGACACGGGGACGTACCTTGGTGTCGCCAATCACGAAATTACCCGCGCCTACGGACTTGCTGGGGACCTTCTCCATCATGTCGGCAAGAATCAAGGTGGAGGACGCAAGCTTGTCGTCGGAGAACTCCGGCACGACGATGCCCTTGCTCCAGCTTCCCGTACGGTCGCCGTTAACGTCTTTCAATACAAGGTCGAGGCGATAGCGTCCGGGACGCAGCGGGAGCGCCTTCCAGTACACGTTGTCGCTGTCGAGAAATTTTGGCAGAAGCTCGGCCGGTTGGCTAACCGTGACCGTGTCCTCGAAAGTCTGCGCGATGCGGCCGGTAAGAGTGGTGACGCGTCCGAAGATGTTCACGACACCGATAGAGACTGTGTCCTTGGTATTGAAGGTGATGTCGCGGTTCTTCAACTGGATCGTGACCGGGACAAGGACGGTGTCGGAGGTAACGCGGACGAAGTCCCAGCGCACGTCGAACGGCATGAGGTTCATGCTGATCTTGTGGCTGACGATTTCTTCCAGGTCCTT
>DAISJI010000128.1:0-4075 GCA_036821585.1 Terriglobales bacterium | reverse complement strand
CGGAGCCAGAAGGTTTCGATGAAACTGTCGCGCTCTTCGTCGTTGCTGAGCTGCTTGAAGGCGGACTTTTCTTCGTCGCTGATGATCCAGCGAACGTCTTCGTCCAACCATTTCTTGTAAACCTTGCCGTACTCCTGCTTGAGCGCCCTGTCCTGCTGCTTCTTGACCTTCTCGGTCACTGGACGCTTCAGGGGGTCCTGCTCCTGCTGACTCTGGGCGGGTTTCGGCTTGTCTTTCTCACTTTGAGCACACATGACGGCGCCCGACAAAAGAGCGCCCGCCAGCAATACGGTGAGAGCACCGCTGGAAACCGTTTTCGACGACATCTTGGTTGGACTCCTCAGAGACACGTAGGGCCTCTTAATTCTATGTTGTTGCGCCTTCGAAAGCAACCTGCTCGGGACGCCCTTCACTGCGCCAGGTTGCCGCGTAAGTGACTGGTATTTAACAACATGGCACAGTCCCAAGTAATAATTTGTAAAACCCGGCTTTGGCGTCCGAAGTTGCGGGAAATGGTGTCTATAATCGTGACGGAATTGCCGTACAACTTTCCTGGCCCGGCGAGCGTTCCGGTTCCGCAACGTTGAGTGGAAAGTGAACCACCGCGTGATGCGCCAATTTCGGAACTTTTTTGGGCTTTCAGCCGTATTGCACGAAAGAAGGCGGCCGTTTCCAGCGTCATCATTAAGTTGTGTTCGGGCGAGAAAGGCACTTGTGAAGAAGAAGATATTTATCGGCGTAGGCGTACTGATCCTGTTGCTGGCGATCGTCGGGTTTACCGTGTCGCAAAGCAACAAAGGGGTAGTGACCGTCCAGACGGGAAAGGTGGCCAAGGAAGACCTGGCGTCCACCGTAACCGCTTCGGGCGAGATTAAGCCAAAGACGTACACCAACATCGGCGCTCTGGGCATCGGAAAGATCGTCCGCCTGCTGGTCCATGAGGGCGAGACGGTGAAGGCCGGCCAGAAGCTGGCCCAGTTGGAGAACATACAATCGGCCGCCGATGTGGCCGCCATGAAGTCTCAGGTGGAAGCGGCCCGCACCGACGCCACCGCCGGCGAAGCCGGCTTGCGCAGCGCGAACGCCGAACTGGAACGCGCGAAGGCGGACTACGAGCGTACGAAGTTCGATTTCGAGCGTGCCCAGAAGCTCTTCCAGGACCAGTTGATTCCGAAGTCGCAGTACGACCAGGCGAAGTCGGCGAACGACGCGGCCGCGGCAACCATCGATACCGACAAGGCCCGCGCCGCCCAGGCGAAAGCGCAACTGGCAAGCAACAACGAGCACATCCGGCAGTACCAGGCAACGCTGACCCGCGCCTCCGACGTGCTGAGCAAAACGGAATATGTCGCGCCCTTTGACGGCATCGTAACCAACCTGCCGGTCCGCGAAGGCGAAACGGTGGTCATGGGTATCCAGAATTCGCCGGGCAGCACCCTGATGACGGTGGCCGACATGTCCGTAATTACCGCCGAAGTGAAGGTGGACGAGACCGACATCGTTAACGTGAAGATCGGGCAGCCGGCGGAAATTACGATCGACGCGATCCCGAAAAAGACGTTCCATGGCACGGTGACCGAGATCGGAAACAACGCCATCATCCGGTCCACCGGTCTTTCCACCTCGCAGGTGACCACCGGCAGCCAGGAAGCGAAGGACTTCAAGGTCGTAGTCACATTGACGGACGCGGCCCCGAACCTGCGGCCCGGGTTGTCGGCGACGGCGAAGGTCACCACCAACACGGTGAAGGACGCGGTCAGCATTCCGATCCAGGCACTCACGGTACGGCAGAAGGCGGACCTGGAACAGAAGCCGAAGGGCAGCAGCACGGTGCAGGCGGCTTCGGCCGATACCAAGAAGGACAAGGAAGAAATCCAGGGCGTGTTCGTGATCAAGAACAAGAAAGCCGAGTTCCGCAAGGTGGACACGGGCGTCACCGGCACGACGAATATCGAAGTGAAGAGTGGACTGCAGGCGGGAGACGAAATCGTGACCGGCAGCTATAAAATCCTGCGGACGCTGCGCAACGGCGCGTCGGTCAAGGTGGACAATACGGCCCCGAAGAAAGAAGAAGAGAAGTCGTAACCTTTCGGCGGAAAGTGCGTCCAAGAAAAGAAGTACTTGCGGTTTGAGGAAAAATCGGGCGTAAGCTCGCATCCAGACAAGCTGATCGTTGCGGAGAACGAATGGCAACCGAAGTAGCCAGCATCACGGAAAATATCACGGCGCCGCCGCCCGATGCCGTCATCTTCACGGACGACCTGTGGAAGACCTACGACATGGGATCGGAACAACAGGTGCACGCGTTGCGGGGAGTCAACGTCAAGATCCCGCACAACGAGTACATCGCGATCATGGGGCCGTCCGGGTCGGGCAAGTCCACCCTGATGAACCTGATCGGCTGCCTGGACACGCCCAGCAAGGGCCGCTACTGGCTCAACGGCCAGCAGGTCAGCGAACTGGACGACGACGAACTGGCGCGCATCCGCAACAAGGAAATCGGGTTCGTCTTCCAGACATTCAACCTGCTCGCCCGCGCCACCGCGTTGCACAACGTGGAACTGCCGCTGATTTATGCCGGCATCCCGGCGGAAGAGCGCCTGGAAAAGGCGAAGCGTTCGCTGGAAGCGGTGGGCATGGGACACCGCATGATGCACAAGCCAAACGAACTGTCGGGCGGCCAGCGGCAACGCGTCGCCATCGCCCGCGCGCTGGTGAATAATCCGTCCATCATCCTGGCCGACGAACCGACCGGCAACCTGGATTCGCAGACCGGTAGTGAAATCATGGCCCTGTTCGACCGGCTGCACGCGGAAGGCAATACCATCGTGCTGGTGACGCACGAACACGATATCGCCGCTTATGCGCACCGCGTGATTCACCTGAAGGACGGCGTGGTCTCAGGCGACGTGGCCAATCCGCAACGCACCGCATGAATTGCGTTCCTCCACCACGGAGCGCCCCGCCGATTTTGGCAGGGCGCTTTTTCGTGGCAACATAGACCGGAACACCGGGTTGAAACAGCCGTTATGCCGAACCGACGTATTTCGCTTTTCCTGCTTCTTCTTTATTCCTCCGTTGCGCTGGCGCAGTACCGGACCGGAGCCCCGAAACCGGAGCCGGCACAAAACGCGGTGCGTGAATTCTGCCGCCTGGACTTCCTGGGAGGACGGCTGTCGCCCGAGGGCTGGGCGCGGATGAAGCCGCTCACCAACTGGAAGGACAATCCGGCATGGCGCGAGTTCCGCATCGTCGCGCGCTACGAGCAGACCGGCGAGACGGACGGATATCACAGCGCCCGCATCACGGTGCAGTACCAGGTGCTGGGAAAATTCGAGCTGGGCATCGGATACACGGCGATGGGCGGTTCGGAAAACGTCGAGTTCAAGATGAAAGAGAGCGACGACCAGTGGCGGATCGAGAGCACCGACCCGGAACTGTTCGATCCTAGCGTGTCGAAGGCGCGGGCCATCCAGTGGCTGCAGGACAAGCGGAAGAGCGTAACCGACCCGGGCGACAAAATCAGCATCGAGATGGCGCTGACACAACTGCAAGCCGCGAGCCGCTAGGCGCGTTACAGTTTCCGGGCGATGGCAACGCCGTCGCGGAGCGGCAGAATCACCGTCTCCAACTCTTTCGACGAATACAGCAGGCGATTGAATTCGACGATGGCGTTGGCGCGGACATCGCTCGGGTCCGGCTGCACCACCGTTCCTTTGAAGAGCGCGTTGTCGGCGATGAAGAGGCCGCCCTTGCGCACCCGGGGCAGCGCCAGTTTGAGCGCGCGCGGGTAATCTTCCTTGTCGATGTCGCAGAAGATGATGTCGAACCCGTCCGTTCCCTGCTCGGAAAGAATCTCCAGCGCATCGCCAGTATGGATTTCGATCCGATCGCTTACGCCGGCGCGCTCGAAATTGCGCCGCGCTTCGGCGGCGTTGTTGGCGTCACCGTCGGTGTATAGGACGCGTCCCTGCGGACCGACCGCGCGTGCCCACCAGATCGTCGAATAACCGACCGCGGATCCCATCTCAAAAACCCGGCGCGCTCCGGAAATGGAGGCGATCAGGTGGAACAG
>DAISJI010000127.1:5820-7110 GCA_036821585.1 Terriglobales bacterium | reverse complement strand
CAGCCGCTCGGCGATGCGCTTCTCCACGCCTTCCTGCGTCGGATGGTAGTAGCGCCGCCCGCGCAGCTTGTCGGGCAGGCAGTCCATGTCGGCGACCTTCTCTGCCAGGTTGTGCGCATACTGGTAGCCCTCGCCGTAGCCGACCTGCTTCATCAGCTTGGTGACGGCGTTGCGGATGTGCAGCGGCACGGGTTCGGCGGCGGTGGTCTCGACATCGCGCCCCACGGCGCCATAAGCCGTGTACAGCGCGTTCGACTTGGGCGCGATCGACAGGTAAACGACCGCCTCCGCCAGCGCCAGATCGCCTTCGGGCTGTCCCAGGAAATCCACGACATCGCGTACGGCGATGGTGAGCGCCATCGCATTCGGGTCGGCCAACCCGATGTCCTCCACCGCCATGCGGACGACGCGGCGCGCGATGTACAGCGGATCTTCTCCGGCGTGCAGCATGCGTCCGAGCCAGTAAAGTGCGGCGTCGGGATCGGAGTTGCGCACCGACTTGTGCAGCGCCGAGATCAGGTTGTAGTGCTCTTCGCCCGACTTGTCGTAGAGAAGAATTCGTTTTTGCAGCGCGTCCTGCGCGACCGCGTCCGTGATGACGCCGCCATCGCCGGCAATCTGCGTGGCGACATCGAGCGCGTTGTAGCCGGAGCGCGCGTCGCCGCTGGCGTAAGCCGCGATCTTGGCCAGAGCCGCGTCCTCCGCCGTGATGTTCTTTTCGCCCAGCCCGCGCTCACGGTCTTCCAGCGCCCGGTGCAGCAGGACCACGATCTGCTCTTCACTCAACGGATACAGCACGTACACCCGGCAGCGCGAGAGCAGCGCCCCGATGATCTCGAACGAAGGGTTCTCGGTGGTCGCGCCGATCAGCCGGATGGCGCCGCTTTCCACGTAGGGAAGAAACGCGTCCTGCTGCGCCTTGTTGAAGCGGTGGATTTCATCGATGAAAAGGATGGTGTGCGTGCCGTAGGTGCGCGCCTTTTCCGCGTCGGCCATCACCTGCTTGATTTCCTTGATGCCCGCCAGGACCGCCGAAAACTGGATGAACTCGGCCTTGGTGACGCGCGCGATGATTCTCGCCAGCGTGGTCTTGCCCACGCCCGGCGGTCCCCAGAAGATGATCGAGCCGGGATCGTCGCGCTCGATCTGCAGGCGCAGCGGCTTGCTCTCGCCGAGCAGGTGCTCCTGTCCCATGAATTCGCCGAGCGTGCGCGGACGCATGCGGTCGGCCAGCGGACGCGTGCGGTCCACCGCCTCGTCCGCCGCCGGGATTTTTCCGAACAGGCTCAT
>DAISJI010000127.1:0-5720 GCA_036821585.1 Terriglobales bacterium | reverse complement strand
GCCCGGCCCGCGAATCACTTTTCCCGTGGGCACGCCGGACTGCGCGCCCAGCACCGCACCTTTTTCGATGCGCACGTGGTCGGCGATGCCTACCTGCCCGGCCACCACCACTCCGTCTTCGATGACCGAGCTGCCGGAAACGCCGGTCTGGGCCGCGATCACTACGTCTTCGCCAATCTGCACGTTGTGGCCGACGTGCACCAGGTTGTCGAGCTTGGTGCCGCGCGCGATTACCGTAACGTCGAGCGCGCCGCGGTCGATGGTGGAGTTGGCGCCGATTTCCACGTCGTCCCCGATCTCCAGCCGCCCCATCTGCGGGAATTTCACGTAGCGCCCCGTCTGGCGATCCCGGACGTAACCAAATCCGTCGCTGCCCAGCACCGCACCCGCATGAACGAGGACGCGGTTGCCGATGCGCGTGCCGGAATAAATGCTGACGTTGGTGCGGATGTCGCAGTCGTCACCGATAGTGACACCTTCTCCGATGAAAACTCCAGCGCTAATGGAAGTATGCTCGCCGACCGCCGCGCCCGCTTCGATGACCACGTAGGGACCGATGTCTGCCGACGGCGCCGTTCGTGCGGAGGGATCGATGACCGCAGTCGAATGAATCAATGGGTGCCCCACCCTGACTGGTGTTGGAAGGGTGGGCTTGGCCGGATGAAGCAGCGCCGCGGCTCGTGCAAAAGCCAATCGCGGCTGCGACGAAATCAGCAGCGGCTTGGCGGCTTCATCGGCGGCAAAGTCTCCCACAATCACGGCGCCTGCTCGCGATTCCATGGCCGCTGTGATGTGCTTTGCGTCCTCAACAAACACCACGTCCGAAGCCGTTGCCGACTTCAGGCTGGCGACGCCTTTCACCTCGGCGTCCCCGCCGGCGAGATTCGCGCCAATCTGCTTAGCCAATTCGGAGAGCTTCATAATCTCTAAGTTGTGTCATCCCGAGCGAGGACGTTAGTCCGAGTCGAGGGACCCTTTGTTTTCTTCTCTCGATGCCCAGCGTCATCCGCCTAGTACAACGGTTTCTCGCCCTCCGGCCGGGTCTTCCAACGCCGATGGACCCACAGCCACTGGTCCGGATACTTCCTCACGTACTGCTCGAGCACGTTATTGAACATCGCGGTGTTGGCCACCAGGTCGGCTTCCGCGTTGTCGGTGCGCACCAGTGTAAGCGGCGGGTCGAAGTGCACGCGGTATTTTCGCAGCACCGGGTCCCAGATGGTGAACGCCGGTATCACCGACGCATCGGTGTGCAGCGCCACCCGCGCAATGCCGCTCGCGGTACACGCCTGCACCCCGAAGAAGGGAACGAAAACGCCCTGCGGCGGCGTCATGTTCTGGTCCATCAGCAGCCCGACGGTTTCGCCCGCGCGCATGGCCGACAACAGGCCGCGCGCAAACTCATCCTTCGGGAACGTCTGGTTGCCGTGCAGCGTCCGATACCGCTCTACCAGCCGGTCCACGTAAGGATTGTCGAGCGGACGCACCACCACGCGCAGCGGATGCCCATGCACCGAATGGACGAACGACCCGACTTCCCACGCTCCCAGGTGCGCGGTGAGGAAAAGCACGCCTTTGCCGCGGCGCTGTGCGGTATCGAAATTCTCGAAGCCCTCATACACCGCGACGCGGCTTACGTTTTCGCGTGAGTATTTCGGGAACCGGCAGAACTCGGCCAGCAGGCGTCCCAGCGACAGGAACACTCCACGCACGATCCTGCGCCGCTCCTTCAGCGGCAGCTCGGGCATGGCGATTTCCAGGTTGCGCAGTCCGACCCGCCGCAGCCGTGGATGCAGGTGATACACCGCGCCCGCCAGCAGTATCGCCATCCCGCGCGCCAGCGAACGGGGCAGCGCACCCAGCACCTTGATGACGGGCCACACCAGTGCGTATTCGAGACGATGGCGCATCGCGTCTGGAGTGTATGACTAACAGCGGCAGGCGTTCAAACACGTAGCCCGTAGTCGGTAGTTCGTAGTCCGGTTCTCCGGGTTGCGGTCTGCGGACTACGGACTACCTTCCTATTTTCCAGCCGGTTTTGCTGCCGCCGGCTTGGGCGCAATCGGCGCGTATTGGCCCAGCGGTTTGAGGAAGGGCTGCGCGTCGGCGGGCAAGGGCGTCAGTCCTTGCAGCAGCGAACGATACGGCACCATGCGTCCGTAGAACGCGCGCGTGTCGTCGCGGTCCTGCTTGATGACCGCGCCATTCAGGGAAATCCCGGCGAATATGCCGCGCGCCCGCGAATAGGTCAGCACCTCGGCGCGCATCTTCCAATCCGTGGAAGCGGCGGCGTGGCGACCCACCGGTCCCGCCGCGACTGAGGCGTCCGCGCCCACTTTAAATTTGCTCGACAGCAGCGCCCCCATGCCGCGTTCGTTCATGATAAGCAAGATCAGGTCCACGGCCTGCGCGCCGATCTGGAGTCCGAAGCTGCCGCCTTCGATCCGGATGAACGCGGGCGCGCTCCAGCCGCTGGCAGTGCGGCAACTCGCCAGCCCCTTGCCGTACGAAGCGCCTATTACGAACGCGCCCTTCAGGTACGACGGGACCACGGCGACGCACTGCGCCGAGCCCATCACGTTGTCGGGAATTCCGGCATCGGGCGCCGACATGATTTCGTTCAGAACCGTGCCCGCATCGGAGACGCGTTCCAGGACCTTGGCGCGATCGCCCTGCGCGAACGCAGCCAGCGGAAGCAGAAGCATGAGGAGGGGGAGCAAAACCGCTTTTCTCATAGCAGTTCCATGCTAACGCAAGAAAGTGCTCAGTGCTGAGTGCTCAGTGCCAAGTTGGGCAACACTGAGCACTGAGCACCGAGCACTATGCACTCAGTACTTACCTTCCTTACTTGCTCTCCACCATGTTGTGCGTGATGGCGTGCACCGACAGCGCGATCCGGTTCTGCACTCCGACTTTGCGCATCAACTTGGCCACGTGCGCCTTCACCGTACGCTCCTCGATCCCGAGCGCCGATCCGATCTCCTTGTTCGACCGTCCGGCAACCAGCATTTCCAGCACATCGCGCTCGCGCTCGGTGAAAGTCACGCGTCCGGCAGGGAAGATGCGTCCGGGCGAAGCCGTTACCCGCTCGATAAAGGTCGAGAGTACACGGCGCGGCGCCCATACCGATCCCTGGGAGACAATGCGGATCGCCATGACGAACTCCTCGGGCGTGGCAGCCTCGTCCACATACCCCTTGGCGCCCGCCGCGAGCGCCTTCAGGATGGTCTCGTCGTCGACGCCGCTGCCGCTGACCAGGATTCGCAATCCCGGCCGCGCGGCTTTCAGTCCAGCCATCAGGTCGAACAGGTTTTGCGTCCCATGGCTGCCCAGCAACGCCAGGTCTATCTCCGGCTCGGTAACGACGCTCTGGGTTGTGGCCGCGACCACTTCCAGGTCGGGCTCGGTGTCAAACAGTGCGCGAAAGCCGATCAGCCGCAGCGGATCGGGCTCGATCACCGCGACGCGAATCTTCGGCTTGCGTTCCTGGGGCGGCTTGCTTTTCTTCGTCATGCCTGCCGCGTAGGATACTGCAAATCGCGCATTAGGGCATTGGCCGTTAGGACATGTACGTTCGTGTTTCCAGCGCACCCAGCATCTACTATGCCTATGATCCGGCCGAGGGCGGCCGGGCTACACATCCCGGAGAACCGCAATGAGACTGGCAGTCCTGACCCTTACGCTCGCGCTTGCCCTCGCCGCGGCCGCGCAGATGGACTCCGCGCCCGCCTACACCCCGAAGTTCAACGGCGACCCTGCCCATTCCAACGCCGAATTCGCCGCGCTCGGCTACCTGCGCACCGTCGGCTCGGCCCAACGCGAGTACAAAAAGAAACATGGGGCTTACGCGACGGCGCTCGCGTCGCTGGTCGGGAGCGGGTCCTTCACCCGGCGCATGGTGTCCAGCAATCGCGGCGACTACACGGTGAAGTTCCAGTCCACCGGCAAGGATTATTCGCTCGCGCTGGTTCCCAAGACCTTTGATGCCGCGCATCGCGCCTTTTACATGGACGAATCCGGCAACATCCGCGCCGACGACGCCAAGCCCGCCACGGCTTCCTCCGACCCGGTGAAGAAAGGCTGACGAAAAACAAAAGCGGCAGGCGCATCGGCCTGCCGCTGGGAAATCCGTGGAACTATGCGCTCTTCTTGACCGCGTGCACGCGCTTGGAAAGGCGCGCCTTGTAGCGGGAAGCGGTGTTCTTGTGCAGAACGCCCTTCTGGACCGACTTGTCGAGCGTCGAGATGGCGCCCCGCAGGGAGGTTTCGGCCTGCTCGCGGTTGCCGCTGGAGAGGGCGGTGCGCAGCTTGCGCAGTTCGGTACGGAGGCGCGACTTGTTCAAACGATTGGTGGCCGTGCGCTTTTCCGTCTGCCGGGCGCGCTTCAGGGCCGAGAAGTGATCTGCCATAGGGTTCCAGCTGTCCTTCACTGAGAATTTCGGTGTGTGCCAAAACTCATATTCTACGGACTTGGGCCGCAAAGGTCAAACCTATTCCGCCCGCTTAAGCCTCGTAAGTGCCCGAATACGCGCAACTTGGCAGCATTCGATTTGGTCCCGGGCGCGGCGCCGTGGGTCTGCCGTTGCGCATCGAATGCAGTGGATATTGCGGCGTTCGACGAGTGCGCCCTCATTGACTCCGCCCGGAGCACGTCGTACCCTAACGCTCACATGGTTGTTCTTCCGCTCCGCCGCGAGCACTCGGCCGGTCGCTTCGACTCCACGAAATTTCTTTCGGCAGCCGCCGCCGATTCTGTCGGCGCACGGGGGGTCAACGCATAATTAATGAAAAAGAACATCGAAATTTCTCCCAACGTAGAAACCCTTTTCGGCACCCATGACGAAAATCTGCGCCTCCTGGAAGACGGCCTCAACGTCAACATCGACCTGCGCGCCAACAGCATTGAAATCGAAGGCGCCGCCAACGACGTCAAGCGCGCCGAGCAGGTCTTTGCCGACTTTGCCCACCTCCAGGGCAGCGGACACAATTTCAACAACAATGACCTGGCCTCGATGATCCGCGTCCTGGCCACCGACCCCGGCGCCACCATGCGTGGCCTGGTCGAAGCCGGCAAGCAGCGCGCCTTCGGCAAGCGCACGGTGCAGCCCAAGAGCCTGAACCAGCGCCGCTACCTCGATGCCATCGAGAACAACGACATGATCTTCGGCGTCGGCCCGGCGGGCACGGGCAAGACCTATCTCGCCGTCGCCATGGCGATTTCCGCGCTGGCCGGCAAGAAGGTGAGCCGCATCATCCTGGCGCGGCCGGCGGTCGAAGCCGGCGAACGACTCGGCTTCCTTCCCGGCACGCTGCAGGAGAAGGTCGATCCCTATCTCCGCCCGCTTTACGACGCGCTCTACGACATGCTCGAGCCCGAGAAGGTGGACCGCTACCTGGAGAAAAACATCATCGAGATCGCGCCCATCGCCTTCATGCGCGGCCGTACCTTGAACGATTCCTTCATCATTCTCGATGAAGCGCAGAACACCACCTCCGAGCAGATGAAAATGTTCGTCACCCGGCTGGGCTTCAACTCCAAGGCGGTGATCACCGGCGACATCACCCAGATCGACCTGCCCAACAGCAAACGCAGCGGCATGCTGGAGGCAATCGACATTCTCGGCCGCGTCAACGGCATCGCCTTCGTGAACTTCGACGAAAGCGACGTCGTCCGCCACCACCTCGTCCAGCGCATCATCCGCGCCTACGACGAGCACAAG
>DAISJI010000126.1:4166-7114 GCA_036821585.1 Terriglobales bacterium | reverse complement strand
CGACGACCTGGACCTTGAGCTTGCGGTAACTGCCGTCCAGTTTCGGGTTGGTCGGTTGGTAGGCGAGCACGTACTGGTTGCGGATATTGGAGGCCACGTCGCGAAAGATCTCCGGCAACTCGCCTTCGAAGCGCGGCTTGTACCAGCGCCCGCCGGTCATGCGCGCGAAGGTGGCCATCTGGTTGTCGGCCTGGAGATAGTCCATCATGCCCATGCGGACCTCCGAGTTCGACCCATAGTTCGCGTCCATCCACATGCGCCAGATCTCGCCGGTACTGATGGTGAAGATGGTGACGTCGGGCGTGTCCTTAACCTTCTTTAAGATTTTGTCAAAGGTGATGCGGCTGAAGGTGTCGCGGCCGCTGGAGATGAGCACGACGTACTTGCGCCCGTCGATGGCGGCGACGCGGTCCAGCGTGTCGTAGAGCGCGTCGAACACGTTGGTCTCGCTGAAGCCGGGAATGCGGAGTTGCGACAGGGCGCCGAACACCTCACGTTTGTCCTGGGTGAAGTCGGAAAGGATGTAGGTCCGCATGTCGAAGGAGATCACCGCCACCCAGTCGTTCTTCTTGAGCGAGTCGGCGAAGGTATAGGAAGCGCGGAGCGCATCGTCCATGAACTGGTAGTTGGTATTGGCGAATTCGACCAGCAATACGGCGGTGATCGGGGCCTCGGAGATTTCGAATTTCGTGACCTTCTGCTCGACCCCGTCCTCGAAGACCTTGAAATTGCCCTGCTTGAGGCCGGGAATGAACTGGCCGTCCTTGGTCGCCACCAGCACCGGCACCGACACCAGGGGCACGTTCACGTGGATCGAGTACTCGGGCATGCCCTCGATCTTCTGCGCCTTCGGCGGCTTCGGTTCGGGCGTCTCTTCCTTCTTCTTGGGCAGCGCCATGGGCCCGGTATCGCCCGTGGGACCGCCGGCCTCGGGGGGCGCCGGCTGCGGCTTGGTCGTCGAAGGCGGTGGCGGGGGCGCCTGTTGCTGGGCCGATAGCGGCGCTGCCGCCATCAGCAAAACCAAGACAAGGGCCGCAACCGTAGCGCGACGAAAGTAACGGAGATGCGACAACATGGAAATTCCCTTCAGAGACTCTGTGCAGTAGTATAGATGTGCTAACCCGCATTTCGACGTTTTCACTCGCAGGAATGGGCGCCCCACCCGGACCGGGGTTGGAAGGGTGGAAAAACGCGATGCGGTTATGGGAAACGACTCCTCACGCAGTTATGCATAAAGCTGTTACGCGTCTCGCTGTCCTCCTGTTCGTGTCCCTGGCCGCCCTTGCGTCCTTTGCCACCGAGCCCGCTGCAATCCAGAAAATCATGCCCCTGAGCGAAGTCAAGGCGGGCATGAAAGGCGTCGCCTACACCGTATTCGAGGGTGTGAAGCCCGAGCCGATGGACGTCGAGGTCCTGGGCGTCATGCGCAACGTCAACGGCCCCAAGGGCGACATCATCCTGGTGCGCCTCGGCGGCAAGAAGGCCGAATACACGGGCGTGGTCGCCGGCATGAGCGGCAGCCCGGTTTACATTGACGGCAAATTGGTGGGCGCACTCGCCTTCCGTATCGGCGATTTCTCCAAGGAACCGATCGGCGGCGTGACCCCGATCGAGGAGATGCTCGAGATCAACGCGCTCGACCAGTCCCAGCCGGCCGACGCGAAGTCCGTGGTTCCCGAAGCGAAAAGCGACGCCACCCGCACCAGCGGTCCCGGCGTTGCGCGATTCGCGAACCTGCTTACTCCCATCGAGACGCCGTTGGTATTTTCCGGTTTCACCGAAGACGCCGTGCAGCGCTTCGCCCCACAATTCGCGGCGGCGGGCGTGGTGCCGGTCATGGGCGCCGGTTCGGTTTCCGACGAGAAGCAGCCCGAACCCATCGAGCCCGGGTCGGCGGTCAGCATGGTCCTGGTGCGCGGCGACATGAACATCGCCGCGACCTGCACCGTGACCTACGTCGATCCCGAACGCCTTCTCGCCTGCGGACATCCGGTACTGCAATTTGGCTCCGTTGATATTCCCATGACCAAGGCGCGCGTGCTGGCCACGGTGCCGTCGCCGCTGAACGCCTTCAAGATCGTTAACGCCACCGAACAGATCGGCTCGTTCGTCCAGGACCGGCACACCGGCATCCTGGGACGCTTCGGCGACCAGCCGCAGATGATCCCCGTCACCCTGCGCATTCACGGCACCAACAAGCCCAAAGAGTTTCATTACGAAGTGCTGAACAACAGCCGGCTGACGCCGGTCGCCATGATGAGCACCGTATTCAGCGCGCTACAGGGCGTGAACGAATCGGGTGAGGACGTCACCTACCGCATGTCGGGCAAGATCGACGTCAACGGCTACCCCGAGGTCCGCTTGCAGAACATGTTCGCGCCCACCGACGCCGGCCTTCCCGCCGCGCTCGCTCCCGCCATGGCGCTGGGGGACCGCTTCGGGCGCATCTACCAGAACCCGTACGGCAAGCCCAAGGTGAAGGGCGTCGAGCTGGACTTCGACATGGTGCGCGAGCGCAAGTCGGCGCAACTGGAGAGCGTCCGCACCGACGTGACCGAAGCCCGCCCCGGCGACGACATCGTCATCGAAGCCGTGCTCCGTCCCTACCGCGGCGAGCGCATCGTGCGCCAGATTCCGGTGAAGATTCCCACCTCCACGCCCAAGGGCACGCTGCGCATCCTGGTCAGCGACGGCATGACGCTGGACCGTATGCGCGGCATGGCCGGTAACTTCGGGCGCAAGCTCGATCTCGCCACTACCATCGCGTTGCTCAACAAAGACCACTCCAACGATCGCCTGTATGTGTCGCTGATGGAAGCGAACCCGCAGGCGATGGTCGAGGACAAGGTCATGCCCACACTGCCGCTGTCGGTGATGAACGTGATGGACGGCATGCGCGGGACGCAGGACATGATCGTGACGGGCGAGTCGTCGGTAAACGAATCGTC
>DAISJI010000126.1:2827-4066 GCA_036821585.1 Terriglobales bacterium | reverse complement strand
TAGAGGTGGCACGATGAGTGTTGCGACGCGTACTCCGTACAATCTGGGCCTCTCCGATAGCTGCCACGGCTGCGAAAAGCGTGATAACGGGTTCTTTTGCAACCTTACCGACCGCAGCCTGAAGGCGCTCGACCAGGTCTCGTTTGTAAGTAGCTATCCGCCCAACGCCGTGCTCTTCGTCGAGGGCCAGTCCCCGCGCGGCGTGTTCGTCATTTGCAAGGGGCAGGCAAAGCTCTCGGTGGTGTCGGAAGACGGGCGCACGCTGATCATCAAGATTGCCGGGCCCGGAGAAGTGCTCGGCTTGGGCGCGTGCGTCTCCGGGCGTGCCTACGAAGCGACGGTTGAAACCCTGGGCCCGTGCGAAGTGAACTTCGTCAAGAGCGACGACTTCCGCCGCCTGCTGCAAAGCGATTCCGACATCTGCATGCACGCCGCCCTGCAAATGAGCCTGCAATACAACAACGCCTGCCGGGAGCTGCGCTGGGTGGGCCTGTCGCGCTCGGCCGACTGGCGCGTGGCCAGTCTTTTACTGGTTTGGCTGGAGGAGCGCGGAACTCCTGGGCCGGTTCCGGGTTTCAAGATGTCATTGACCCACGAAGAAGTGGCGCAGATGGTGGGTACCACGCGCGAGACGGTTACCCGCGTTCTTACCCGCTTCCGCAAGCAGGGATTTATCCAGGTGCGGGGCGCCACGATTTTGTTGTGCAACATGGCCGCCCTGCAGGACATCTCAGGTAGGGCAGGAGCGGTGCAGCCGCGGGTGACTCCGCCGGTGCCGATAACCAGGTTGACTGCGCTGCGTCCAAGCTATGCAGGAGCAAGATTGATGTAACCCGGCCGCGACGGCAGGCCGGTCGAGCGCGATCGGCATGGGCGCGGAGGTGAAACGGTGAACTCTTTCGGACTGTGCGTTTGCGAAATCTGCGGCACGTTGTCGGCGGACCACGCCGGCTGGTTCGCGGTCGCCGGCGTTGGCAGCCACCTGGAGATTCTGCCGTGGAGCGACGAACTGCGCGCGCGCCCCGATTGCCGTCATGCCTGCTGCCCAGAGCACGTCCAGCAGTTGGTGTTTTCGACCGCTGCCCGCGACTTTGCCCGGCCCAAACTCCCGCTCAGCCCCTACCGCGGCGGCTGGAACCCGTTGTCGCTGGTTCCGCTTGGCGATTCGGATGTAGCCTCCAACCCCGAAGACTCGCTCCGGGACGTGCTCGACGCCATCGATTCCATCCTCCAGGGCCC
>DAISJI010000126.1:0-2727 GCA_036821585.1 Terriglobales bacterium | reverse complement strand
CGAAGGAAACCAAACGGCGGAAGACAAGACCAAAGTTCCCGTCGATCCCAATTACAGCTCGTCGGTCTTTTTTGACCCCAAGTCGAAGTACATCTGGGACCTCGCCGACGACGCCCAGGGCCGCATCTACGTCGCCACCGGAGACCGCGGCGAGATTTTCCGCGTCGAGCCCGATGGCAAGGGCTCGCTGTTTTTCAAGAGCGATGAAGCGCACATCCGCACCCTCGCCCTCGATCCCAAGGGGAACCTGATCGCCGGCTCCGACGGCAGCGGCCTCGTCTATCGCATCTCGCCCGCAGGCGAAGCGTTTGTCCTCTACAGCGCCCCGAAAAAGGAGATCACCGCGCTCGCCATCGACGCGCAGGGAAACATCTACGCCGCCGGCGTCGGCGAGAAGACTCCGCGTCCGGGCGCCACCGCCCCCACGCCCCAGTTCACGATGCCGATACCGGGGATCACGGTGGGTGCGGGACCAGCCACGATCGTCTCGCAGCCCCAGGCGCAGCCGGGAATCAACATCGCGATGATCCCGTTCCCTGGCAGCGGCGCCACCGGCGGCTCCGAGATTTACCAGATCGCGCCCGACGGCTCGCCGCAGCGCCTGTGGAGCTCGCGCGAAGAAGTCGTCTACGGCCTCAGTTTCGATTCCCAGGGACGGCTGCTCGCCGCCACCGGCAACCACGGCAAGATTTTCCTGATCAACGGGCCCAACCAGTTCACCGATCTCGTGAAAGCCAGCGCGACCCAGGTCACCGCCCTCGCCAAATCACCCACCGGTGGCGTGTATGCGGCGACCAGCAACCTCGGCAAGGTGTTCCTGCTCGGCGGCGCACCCGATGCCCAGGGCGAGTACGAGAGCGATGTGTTCGACGCCAAGATTTTCTCCCGCTGGGGACGCGCCGACGTCCGCGGCCAAGGCGCCTTCGACCTGTTCGCCCGCAGCGGCAACGTGGACAATCCTGACCGCAACTGGAGTCCGTGGAAAAAACTCGATCTCGCCCAGGGCGGCGCGCTCGACGTTCCCGCGGCGCGCTTCGTGCAGTGGAAGGCCGTGCTCAAGGCCGGGAACCCAACCGCTGCCATCGAGAGCGTACTCGTGAATTACCTGCCCAAGAACGTGGCGCCGGTGGTGGACGAGGTCATCATGCAGAGCGGCGCGCGCTTCAATCCCATGCCCAAGTCGACCGTCGAGAACGTCAGCGTCGGCGGCAACGCTCCCACCATGAAGTTCGAGGCGCCGGTCCCCGCCCTGAAGGACCGCAATTCTATCGCGGTACGATGGACCGCCCACGATGACAACGACGACGATATGACCTATTCGCTCTACTATCGCGGCGATGGCGAGAGCGCGTGGAAGCTGCTCAAGAGCGGCCTCGACGACAAGTACTACTCCTTCGACGCTTCCCTGCTGCCCGACGGCGGATACACCTTCAAGGTCGCCGCCTCCGACGCGCCCTCGCATTCGCCGGAAGACGCGCTCACTGCATCCAGGGAAAGCGCACGCTTCGAGATCGACACCACGCCGCCGCAGGTGCAGAACCTGAATGCCGCCGTGAACAACACTGCGCTGCACATCACCTTCCGCGCCGTGGATGGTTTCTCGGCCATCAAGCGCGCCGAGTACTCCATCGACGCCGGCGAGTGGCAGTTCGTCGAGCCGGTCGGCGGCCTGTCCGATTATCGCGTCGAGAACTACGACTTTTCGGTGCCACTGCCCCAACCGAAGAGCGATGCGGAGGCGCGCAAGAACACCGCTGCGGGCGAGCACGTGGTTGTCGTCCGTGTTTATGACCGCTACGACAACCTGGCTGCGGCGAAGTACGTGGTGCGGGCGCACTGACGGGAATGCGAATCGCCGTCCTCCGCACCGTCGGCTGGATTGTTGCCATCGTCTATTCGACGATTCCTTCCTACTGGCTGCTTATCCATCCGCGGATCGCCTGGTGGCGGCGGCGGCGCGCGCGCCTGGCGCTGGTCGGACCGCTCTGGTTCTTACTCTGGCTCGCCGCTGGCGCCATCACCTGGCCCTGGCGCCACATTGCGCTATACGCGGTTCCCTGGGCGTGGATTCCGGCAGTCGCGCTCATCGCAGCCGGACTTTTCGTGTACAGCCGAGCGCGGCAGAACTTCTCCACCGACCAGGTGCTGGGCCGCAGCGAACTCGAGCCTGGCAAGCATGAGCAGCGGCTGAACACGCAGGGCATCCGCGCCCGGGTGCGCCACCCGTACTATCTCGGACACTTGTGCGAACTGCTCGGCTGGACCATCGGCACCGGGCTCGTCGTGCTGTGGTTCCTG
Organism: Terriglobales bacterium; assembly: GCA_036821585.1. Lineage (GTDB taxonomy): Bacteria > Acidobacteriota > Terriglobia > Terriglobales > Acidobacteriaceae > DAISJI01. The sequence goes on along the minus strand of DAISJI010000126.1, from coordinate 429 downwards.
CTGGTGTTTGCGGTGATCACCGGAGTATTCATGGTCCGCGCCGAGGAGCGCGAGTTGGAAGCGCGCTTCGGGGAGGAATACCGCGAGTATCAACGACGCGTATCCGCTATCATTCCGCGCCTGTAATTCGTGCGGCGCGTGCGGCATCGTTTAGGATGAGCGCAGGTGCAGGGCCATGAGCCTTGCGCCATGAGCCTTGCGCCTTCATGCGCTTCGAACTGTTCGTCGCCACGCGCTACCTGCGGGCGAAAAGACGGCAGGCCTTCATCGGCGTCATCACCGCCATCTCCATCGTTGGCGTGACCGCGGGCGTGGCCTCGCTGATCGTGGCGCTGGCCATCAACAACGGCTTCCGCCAGGACTTGCAGGACCGCCTGCTGGGCTCGTCGGCGCACGTGCAACTGATGCGCGTGGAAAATGACGGCATCC
>DAISJI010000125.1:0-7168 GCA_036821585.1 Terriglobales bacterium | reverse complement strand
CCGCCGCAGATAAATCCTTTTCCGCGCGCATCGGCAAACGCCCAAATCAGGTCGCCGACGCGCTGGAATCCGAACATCGAGTAGAAGGTGAAGAAGGGAATCATCGGCAGCCCGTAATTCGCGTACGACGTTCCCGCCGCCGTCATGGACGCCATCGAACCCGCTTCGGTGATGCCCTCTTCCAGGATTTGTCCCGCCTTGTCTTCGCGGTAGTAGAGCAGCATGTCCTGGTCGTGCGGGTTGTAGAGCTGTCCCTGGCTGGCGTAGATGCCCACCTGCCGGATGATCGACTCCATGCCGAAGGTGCGCGCCTCGTCCGGGATGATGGGCACGATGTATTTGCCGATGGTTCCGTCTTTCATCAGTTGGCGCAGCATGCTGACGTAGCCCATCGTGGTCGACACCGAGCGCCGCCCCGATCCGGCCAGGAATTCGTTGAACGACTCCAGCGGTGGCGCCTTGAATTCAAACTTCGGCACCTCGCGGATCATCAGGAATCCGCCCATCGCCTTGCGCCGGTATTTCGCGTACACGACCTCGGGGCTATCGTCCGGCGGACGATAAAACGCGCCTTCCTTCGCCGCTTCCTCCGGGATGGGAATCTCAAATCGCTTGCGAAATGCCAGGATCGATTCCTCGCTCAGCTTCTTTTCCTGGTGGGTAGCGTTACGCGCTTCGGCCGAACCCAGCCCGTAGCCCTTCACGGTCTGCGCAAGAATGATCGTTGGCCCGCCGCGATGTTCCACGGCGCGCTTGTACGCGTTGTATACCTTTTGCGGATCGTGCCCGCCCCGGTGCAGGTTCCAGAGCTGGTCGTCGGTCATGTCCTTTACCAGCTCCAGCAGCTCCGGATATTTCCCGAAGAAGTTGTGCCGGACGTACGCGCCGCCCTTCGCCTTGTAGTTCTGCAGCTCGCCGTCCACAACTTCTCCCATTCGCTTCAGCAGCAGCCCCGACCTGTCTTTTGCGAACAGCGGGTCCCAATCCGAACCCCACAGAACCTTGATTACGTTCCACCCGGCGCCGCGGAATGCCGCTTCCAGCTCGTTCACGATCTTCCCGTTGCCGCGCACCGGGCCGTCCAGCCGCTGCAGGTTGCAGTTCACCACGAAGATCAGGTTGTCGAGCTTCTCGCGCGAAGCCAGCGTGATCGATCCCATGGACTCGGGCTCGTCCATCTCGCCGTCGCCCAGGAACGCCCACACCTTGCGCGACGTGTGCGGAATCAGCCCGCGGTTCTCCAGGTACCTCATGAAGCGCGCCTGGTAGATCGAGTTCAGCGGCCCCAGGCCCATCGAAACTGTCGGAAACTTCCAGAAGTCCGGCATCAGCCACGGGTGCGGATACGACGACAGCCCCGGCTTGCCTCTCAACTCATGCCGAAAATTCTGCAGATGCTCTTCCGTCAGCCTTCCAACCAGGTACGCGCGCGCATAGACGCCCGGCGCCGCGTGGCCCTGCAAGTACACGAAATCGCCGGGCTGGTCCGCATACGCGGCCTGGAAGAAGTGGTTGAACCCGACTTCCAGCAGTGTCGCCAGCGACGAATACGTGGAAATATGCCCGCCGATTCCCGGGTCTTTCTTGTTCTGCCGGTGCACCATTGCCATCGCGTTCCAGCGCACCAGGCTCTTGATCCGCCGCTCCAGCACGCGGTCGCCCGGATACGACTCTTCTTCTTCGACGGGAATGGTGTTCTGGTACGGCGTGTTCAACTGCACCGGCACGTCCACGCCCGACTCGTGCGCGCGCTTTACGAGTGCTTCGACGAGTTCGCAGGCGACTCCGGAGCCTTCCTGTGCCACGATCTGGTCGAACGCCTCAATCCACTCGGAAATTTCTTCGTAATCCGGAACCGTATTGGTAGGTTTCGAGTCTGCCTTCATATTCTCGTTTTCATCCTGGCTGAGCGGGAATGGGTGTCCCGCATATGCCGCCCGGCTTGGGGCCCATGTGGGGCGTCACGCCATGTTGATAATTGCCACCCTATGATGTCTCTAGGATAACGCGCCGGGGCCTTCTTCGCGCCACCGATTTGCCGGCGTGCCGCTTCGACTGGAATAGCCGCTATTTTGATGTGTCAGCTCGTTTCACGATGCAAGAAGCCGACGAATATTGTCGCGAGGTCCGACGAACTGGGCAGCTTATCCGGTTGACTCCAGCGAGCGACAGTTATATGTAATCACTCACATTTATGCGCCGCCATCTCTTCGCCGTGCTTTTCCTGGTTACCTCCGTGTTTGCATCCGACAAGCCGGAGCCCTGGGTGGAAGTCCGCAGCCCACACTTCGTCGTCGTGACCAACGCGAACGAGAAGCAGGCGCGCAGCGTCGCCGACCAGTTCGAGCGCATGCGCTCCGTCTTCCACACTGCATTTCCCAAGCTCGCCATCGACTCGTTCGCCCCGATTACGGTCGTCGCCGTGAAGGACGAAAAAAACTTCCGCGCCCTCGAACCGGAAGCCTACCTCGCCAAGGGATCGCTGAAACTCGGCGGACTGTTTATCCACGGCAGCGAGAAGAACTACGTCCTGATGCGGCTCGACACCGGCTACGAGCATCCCTACTCGGTCGTATACCACGAGTACACGCACCTGCTGACCAGCAAGGCGAGCGAGTACATGCCACTGTGGCTCAACGAGGGCTTTGCCGAGTTCTACGAGAACACCGACATCCACGACAAGGACGTCAGCCTCGGCCAGCCCAGCCAGCAGAACATATATCTGCTCCGCGAACATCGCCTGTTGCCGCTGGAGCAGCTATTTTCCATCGGCCACGACTCGCCCTACTACCACGAGCAGGACAAAGGATCGATCTTCTATGCGGAATCGTGGGTGCTTACCCATTTCCTCACGATGAACGATTTCAAGAGCAAGGGCCACCGCATCCGCGACTACCTGGACCTGCTCAGCCAGAAAGTCGATCCGGTGACGGCGGCCACAACCGCGTTCGGCGATCTGAAGCAGTTGCAGAAGGCGCTGGAAGCGTACGTCGGCCAGTTCTCATTTCAGTACTTCAAGATGCAGGCCTCCTCCGACATCGATCCATCCGCGTTTACGGCCCGCCCGCTGACGGCATCACAAGCGGCGGTTGTCCGCGCCGATTTTCTTGCCTACAACCAGCGCACCAACGATGCGCGCGCGCTGTTGGAGCAGGCCATGCGCGATGACGCGGGAAGCGCGGCGGCCCGTGAGACGTTGGGGTTCCTCGAGGCGATGCAGGGCCACAAAGTGGAGGCGCGAAAGTGGTACGAGGAGGCGGTGAAGCTCGATAGCCAGAGCTATCTCGCTCATTACTACTTCGCCGCGATGGCGATGAACTCCGAACTGAATGCGGAAGACGAGGCGCGTGTCGAAGCGAGCCTGCGTGCGGCCATCAAACTCAATCCGGCCTTCGCCCCCGCCTACGATCGCCTCGCCGTGTTTTATGGGACGCGCCGCAAGAACCTCCAGGAAGCGTACCTGCTGTCGCTCAATGCGGTGCAGGACGATCCGTCGAATATCTTCTTCCGCATTAACTCGGCGAATGTCCTGATGGCTGCCGAGCGCGCGGAAGATGCGCTGCGCGTTTTGGAAACGGCTTCGAAGCTCGCCAAGGACGAGGGTGAACGGTCATCGGTCGAGAGCATGGTCCGTATGGTCGAGAGTTACAGGAAGATGCGCGACCAGGTCGCCGAGCACAACCGCGCTATCGCCGAGGCGAACGCTGATCGTCCCGTCCTTCAGAATGCAACGTCGAAGGACGAAGAGGCGGCGCCTCCGAAGTTGGCCAGCCGCATGTCGACAGAGTTTCCGCCGCGCGGCCCGCGCAAGAGCGTCATCGGGAAAGTGAGCGACGTGCAATGTTCGATGCCCGCGGTTCTGGAGGCGAAAGTCAGCAGCTCCGCGGGGACGACGCAACTCCACTCGGACAACTACTACAGAATCCAGTTCAGCGCTCTCGGTTTCACGCCGCAAGGCGAGCTGCACCCGTGTAGCGACCTGGAGGGAGCGACCGCGAAGGTGGAGTACGTGGACAGTTCGGGGACATCCCTGATTATTTCCGTCGAACTACGCAAATGAAGTTCATGCGCCGGATTTCAGCTGACAGTTGTCTTCGTGGCAAGTCTTCCTGCGTTCCTCCGCGCCCGCTGCCGTCCACGCTTTTCAATTCTTCACACCAGTAATCTTTACGCGCGCGCGCCTCTGTCATAAACTCCCCGCCATCATGTTCAGCCGAAGCCTCGCTGTCCGCCGCACCGTCCTCCTCGTCTGTCTTCTGATCGCTTGCGCCGCCGTCGCCCAAAAGCGCCCGCTTGCGCACAAAGATTACGACTCCTGGCGCAGCATCCAGTCGCAGGAGCTTTCGCTCGACGGCAAATTCCTCGCCTACGGCCTCTTTCCGCAGGCCGGCGACGGTGAAGTTGTGATCCGCAATCTCGCCACCAGCCAAGAATTTAGCCAGCCTGCTGGCCAGAAGCCCGAGCCGCCGCGCCCCAATCCTGCCGCCGCCGAAGACGAGCCTCCTCCGCAGGTCCGCATCAAGCTCGACTTCACCCCCGACAGCAAGTACGTCGTCTTCTCCACCTTCGCCACCAAGGCCGAATTGGACAAAGCTAAGAAGGCCAAGGCGAAGCCCGAGGACGCGCCCAAGGGCGGACTGGTCATCGTGAATCTCGCCACCGGCGAAGCCCAGCGCGTGGAGCGCGTGAAGAGTTTTCAGGTTCCGACCAAGGCTGGAACCGCCATCCTTTATCTCAAGGAGCCGGCCAAGCAAGCTGCCGAGAAAAAACCCGAAGCCGCCGAGAACCCTAATCCCGATCCGCTCGCGCAAACGCCGCGCGCCGCCGCCAAGAAGAAGGAATACGGTAGCGACCTGATCATGAAGAACTTCGCCACCGGCGAGGACCTCACCTTTCCCGACGTCACCGAATACCTCGTCGCCAACGATGGCAGCGGCTTCGTTTACGCCGTCTCCGCCAAAGATGAGTCGAAGAACGGCGTGTACGGCGTCTTCGCCACGATGAAGGGAGTTCCAGCAACGCTCATTAGCGGCCGCGGCAAGTACGTCAAACTAACTTTCGACGAGAAGCAGGCGCAACTCGCCTTTTTCACCGACCGCGACGATGTCGCCTCGCGTCCCGAGCCCAAATCCGGCGACGCGAAGTCCCGCAAGTCCGAGCCTCCCACGCAGTTCAGTCTCTATCTCTGGCAGCGCACTTCGCCGGCGGCCGTGGCGCTCGTCTCCAGCAAGACTCCTGGCTTCCGCGAAGGCCATCAACCCTCTGACCGCGGCAACATCGCCTTCAGCCGCGACGGCCAGCGCATCTTCTTCGGTTCCGCTCCGCCGCCTCCGCCGGAAAAGGACGCGGAAAGCTCCATCGCCGACGCCGACAAGGTCAACGCCGATCTCTGGCACTGGAAGGACGACTACATCCAGCCCATGCAGAAGGTGCGCGCCGAACTTGATCGCCGCCGCACCTACTCGACCGTCTATCACCTGGCGGAGAAGAAGCTGGTTCAACTTGCCGACAGCACCATGTCCGAAGTCACGCCCAGCGAAGATGGCCTGTGGGCGCTCGGTGGCGACGACCGCGAATATCGCCGCATGATCGAGTACGACACGCGCTACCTCGATTCCTACCTCGTCAACACGCGCACCGGCGAGCGCAAGCCGCTCTGGAAGAAGCATATCGGACGTCCGACCTGGTCTCCCGACGGGAAGTACGTCCTCACCTTCAACGGCAGCGAGTGGCACACCGTTTCCACCGCCGACCTGAAGGACCGCGCCCTGCAAACCAAAGATGGCGTCAAGTTCTGGCGTGAGGAAAACGACATGCCCGGAACGCCGCCCGCTTACGGCTCCGCCGGCTGGACGAAGGATGGGAAGTACGTCCTGCTCTACGACGAGTTCGACATCTGGCGCTTCACTCCCGACGGCAGCGAAGCCGTCAATCTCACCCGCGGTGTCGGACGCAAACTCCGGTACGAGATGCGCTACGTCCGCCTCAACACCGACCGCAGCGATCCCGAATCGCGCTGGATCGATCCCGCCAAGCCGCTGCTGCTGCGCGCCGAAGACAAGGACCGCCGCGACTCCGGCTTTTTCCGCGTGCGCATCGAGGCCAAGGCCGATCCCGAGCGCCTTCTCATCGCGCCGCGCAACTACAGCTCGCCCGTGCAGGCCAGGAACGCGGACACACTTCTCTTCACCGGGCAGACTTTCCAGGAATATCCAGACCTGCTCGTCAGCGACTCCAGCTTCGCCAACGTGAAGAAGGTCAGCGATGCGAACCCGCAGCTCTCGCAGTTCCTCTGGGGCTCGGCCGAGCTGGTCGGGTATCGCAATGCCGACGGCGTTCCGCTCAAGGCGTTGCTCTTCAAGCCCGCGAACTTCGATCCCGGCAAGAAGTATCCGATGCTGGTTTACATCTACGAGCGTCTCTCGCAGGGCCTGCACCAGTTCCAGGAGCCGCGTCCGAGCCACAACATCATTCCCAGCTATTACGCCAGTAACGGCTACATCATCCTCGAACCCGATATCGCCTACACCATCGGACAGCCCGGCCAGAGCGCGCTCAAGTGCGTTCTCCCCGCGATTGACGCGATCGTCGCGCAGGGCTTCGTGGACGAGAAAGCCATCGGCATTCAAGGACACAGTTGGGGTGGATATCAGATCGCCTACATGGTCACGCAGACCAATCGCTTCCGCGCCGCCGCTGCCGGAGCGCCTGTCTCCAACATGATCTCGGCTTACGACGGCATTCGCTGGGGTCCTGGAATTCCGCGCCAATTCCAGTACGAGAGGTCGCAGAGCCGCATCGGTGCGACCTTGTGGCAGGCGCCGCTCAAGTACATCGAGAACTCGCCCATCTTCATGGCCGATCGCGTCCGCACGCCGCTGCTCATGCTCCACAACGACGCCGACGATGCGGTTCCGTGGTACCAGGGAATCGAGTATTACCTCGCCTTGCGACGTTTGGGAAAAGAAGTGTACATGTTCACCTACAACGGAGAACCGCACGGACTGCGTCGCCGTCCGGACCAGAAGGATTACACCGTGCGCTTGCAGCAGTTCTTCGATCATTACCTGAAAGGCGCGCCCGAACCGGAATGGATGAGCAAGGGAATTCCTTATCTCAACCGCGATGAGGAGAAGGCGAAGACCTGGAAGGAAGCCGGTTACGGCGA